>JABDJZ010000226.1 GCA_013003255.1 Rhodothermales bacterium | reverse complement strand
AAGATCCAGCCACTCCTGGAAATGCATACGGATCAGCTGGTGTGGACGCCCTACGAGGCGACCCGTCACAATCCGCTCTATTCCTACATCCTGGGAGGCATTGGCGGGCTCATTCTGCTGATTGCCTGTATCAACTTCATGACCCTGTCGGTGGGGCAGTCCACCATTCGGGCTCGCGAGGTTGGTGTCCGCAAGGCACTGGGGGCCAACCGGACCCAGATCATGCGCCAGCACTGGGGTGAATCGCTGGTGTCTGCCAGCCTGTCTCTGGTTCTGGGCGTCGCCCTCGCGCTCATGCTGCTGCCCGCCTACAACAGCCTGGTGGGCGTAGACATCAGCGTTGGCAATGTGTCTCCGGTGTTCTGGATCGGTGGAGTTGTCTTTCTGATCGCGACCGTCGGGCTGGTGGCTGGTGGCTACCCAGCCGCGGTGCTTTCCCGGTACCGGCCGGCCAGCGTACTCAAGGGCAGTGTCTCTTCGCCGTCCAACAACCGACTTACCCAGGCCCTGGTGGTCCTGCAGTTCACCATCTCAATCGGCCTGATTGCCTCGACAGGCATCATGACGGGGCAGCTACGGTTTCTGCTGGACAAGGACCTGGGCTTCACCGATGACTTCGTGGTGGCCGTCACGGCCGGCGGAGTGCCGCGCGGGGAGGCCGATGGCGTCCTGCAGGGCATGAAGACCAGGCTGGCGTCGTACGATCAGATCGAGTACGTGGAGCGAAGTGGGTATACGTTCACTCGAGGTTCAGACCGGAATACCTGGGGCGATGCCGGGGGAAATGTCCGCTCGGCCTATAATTTTGGGGTGGGCTACGACTATCTGGACCTGCTCCAGATGGAGATGGCGGAGGGCCGCTTCTTTTCCGAGGAGTTCCCGGGCGACCCAACCGGATCAGTGGTGGTCAATGAGGCGCTGGTTCGTCAGTTTGGAATCGAGGAGCCCATAGGCCATGTCCTGACCAACTGGCTCTCGTTCATCTACGAGGAATCACCCACGGTAATCGGTGTGGTGAAGGACTTCCATTTCCAATCCCTCCACGACGATGTGGAGCCGCTCGTGATGAACATGCACCCGAACTACTACAACTACATGGGCGCACTCCTGGTGCGCATCCGTCCCGATGATGTGCAGGGCTCACTCGCATTGGTGGAAGGCGCCTGGACGGAGCTGACGGGCGGTCGTCCGTTCAACTACACGTTTGTGGATGAAGACCTGGCAGCGCAATACGCCACCGAGCAGCGGTGGCAGAAGCTGGTGACCTACTCGTCCATATTGGCCATCCTCATTGCCTGCATGGGGCTGTTCGGTCTGGCCATCCTGACCGTGGGCCGCAGAACCAAGGAGATCGGCATTCGCAAGGTCCTCGGAGCCTCCGTCCCGGGCGTGACCGGCCTGCTATCGCGCGAGTTTGCCGTTCTGGTGGGCCTTGCGAGCCTGCTGGCGGTCCCACTGGCGTGGTACGCCATGTCACGCTGGCTGGAGTCCTTCGCCTTCCACATTCAGATCACCCCCTGGGTATTCGTCGGCGCCTCTCTACTGGCGCTGGCCATCGCCCTGGGTACCGTGTCGCTGCATGCCGTGCGGGCGGCCATGGCCAACCCGGTCCAGTCACTCCGATACGAGTAAGGGGCTTCCGGAGGCAGCGATCCGATTGGTCGCTGCCACAAGCTCCCGGGTAATGCCTGGTTCGTGGGACGAGTGACCGGCATCGGGGACCACTACGAGGTCCGCTTCCGGCCAAACGGCCTTCAGGTCCAGCGCGTTCTTGATCGGGCAGACGATATCGTAGCGCCCGTGAACGATTACCGTCGGGATATGCTGGATGCGACCCACGCGCTGGAGCAGCAGGTCATCAGGTTCGGGCCGTACGTTGCGGAAGTAGTGGGCTTCCAGCCGCGCCATGCTCCAAGAGATCCCCGGGTCCTCAAACAGCGAGAGGAATTCGTCGTTGGGCAGTAGGGTGCAGCAAGCCCCCTCGTACAGGCTCCACTGACGGGCGGCCTCGAACGCCACGTTCCTGTCATCACTGTTCATGAGCCGCCAGTAGCCCTCCAAGAGGTCATCCCGTTCCTCTGCGGGAAGATGGCCGGCAAACCGGTCCCAAAGTTCTGGCTGGATGTTTCGGATGCCGTAGAGCCACCAGTCCAGCTCCTCATCCCGGAGCAGCCAGATGCCGCGTAGCGTCAGACTGCGGCAGCGCTCAGGATGGGTCTGGGCGTAGTAGAGACTGAGTGTACTGCCCCAGCTTCCCCCGAATACGTGCCAGGATTCAATACCCAGTTCCTGGCGGAGGGTCTCGATGTCGCCCACCAGCTCCTCTACCGAGTTTTCCCTGAGTTCGCCTACGGGCTCTGACCTGCCACAGCCACGCTGATCAAACAGCACAATGCGGAAGTGGTCCGGATCGAAGAACCGGCGGTCCGTCAGGGAGCAGGCGGCTCCGGGACCTCCGTGCAGAAACAGAATCGGCTCGCCTCCCGGGTTGCCACATTGCTCCCAGTAGAGTGTGTGGATGGCCGAGACGTCCAGGCTACCCCGGGCGAATGGTTCGATTTCGGGGTAGAAGTGGGAGTTGGCCATCCGGCAAACTACTCACTCGTCTCGGAGCGCATCAACCGGGTTGGCCATGCTTGCCCGGATGGCCTGATAGCTCACAGCAACCAGCATCACGAGCAATGCGGCGATTCCAGCAAGCACGAATGGGACGACTCCGATGGGTGCGCGATAGGCAAAGCCCGATACCCACACAGACATGGCGTACCACGCAACGGGCACGGCCACTACAAACGCGATGCCCACCAGGATGCTGAACTCGCGGGTGAACAGTCCCACGATGCCGGCGACGCTCGAGCCCAAGACTTTGCGCAGCCCGATCTCCTTGCTTCGTCGATTGACCGACAGTGACGCCAGGCCAAAGAGGCCCAGCCCAGCAATCAGAATGGAAAGGAGGGCTCCGAGCCTGACGATCTGGGAAAGCCGTGCTTCCTGGCGATACTGCTGGGCGATGTTGTCGTCCACAAACGAGTAGGAGAAGGGCATCTCCGGCGCCACCTCTGTCCAAGCCTGCTCGATCCGGGCGAGCGTTGTTGGCAGGTTGTCCGTGTCTACGCGAATCGCAATCTCGGGTGCGAACGAGCCGCCATAATCGGCGTCCATGGCACCGGAGAACGCCACGTTGGGACTGAGTACGAAGAGCGCCGGTCGGATCTCGGTGTGGAGCGATGCAAAGTGGAAGTCCTCCACCACGCCGATGATTTCGTGCTCGTCGAAGTTGGGACCGGGAATCTGCCCAGTCAGTGGGTCGGTCCAACCGTGGGTGCGGACGAACGCCTCGTTGACGATCACGGCCCGATCCGCGTCGCCGGGCTGGTTTCGATCGAAATTGCGCCCGGTCCGCAGGCGTAGTTCGAGTGTCTCGATAAAGTCATGGTCGACCACGTTGACAAAATGCCGCTTGTAGGTCCCGTCCGTGGCTTGGTACCCGATCCGCGCCCAGCCATTCTGGTCAAAGAGCATCGCCGCCGACGTCAGTGATTTGATGGCCGGATCCCCGGCAAGCCGGAATCGCAATCGATCCGCCAGCGCCTGCCCGTCAGAGATGTTGGCGACCGTGGCAATCGATACCACGGAGTCCTCCGAGAACCCGAGGTCCTTGTTCTCCAGGTAGTCCAGCTGGCGACCTATCAGCAACGTACTTGAGATCAGAAGGATGGAGAGCGCAAACTGTCCCACCACCAGGCCCCGCCTGACCCGTCCCCGGTCCCTGCGGGAGGAGACACTGCCCCGGAACGCATCAATTGGCGAGAACCGGGAAAGAACCAGCGCCGGATACAGTCCGGCCAGTAGCCCTACCAGCACAAAAATACCGGCCAGCAGAAGCAGTGTGGCGGGGTCAAGTTGGAGCGAAAGGTTGCGCTGCGCCAACGCATTGAATCCCGGAAGAAAGGCGCGGGCCAGAGCAAACCCCGCTACCAGCGAGAGTCCTGTCAGCATGAGCGCCTCCCCCCAGTATTGGGCCATCAGCTGCGAACGGTCCGCCCCGATCACCTTGCGGACACCGATTTCCTTGGCCCGCGTCAGGGAACGGCTCACCGAGAGCGTGACGAAATTGATACAGGCCACGGCCAGAATGAGCAGCGCCAGAGCCATCAGGATCCGCACGTACATCGGGTTGATCACGGTCGAGAAGCCCTCCGGAAAGTCCGGGTTCATGTGGATGTCGGTGAGTGGCTGCAGGCCCACCTGATATTGTCCTTCCTCCACGCGGTCACCGATGACGGACGTGATAACGCCCGGGATCTTTGCCTCGACCGCTGAGATGTCTGCACCCTCCGCCAAGAGGACATAGGTCTCCGGACTCACGTTGAAGAATGCCTCCTTAAAACGGTCCGAGTAGTACCACTCCTCGATGGCAAATGAGAGGAGAACTTCAAACTGGAGGCTGGAATTCTCCGGGGGATCAGCCAGTACGCCGGTTACCTGGAACTGGCGGGGTTCGTCACCGAAGTCTATAGAAAGCACCTCGCCCAGCGGCGTCTCCGTCCCGAAGTACCGGTTCACCGCCGATTGCGTCAAGACGATGCTTTCCTGACTGCCCAGCATTGTGGCCCGATCACCGGCCAATACCTCGAAATCGAAGACATCCAGGAAATTGGTCTCCACCACATTGATGGTCTCGGTATGGCCGATGACGCCGCGGCGAACCGTGTCACTGAACCGATCGAACCGCGTGATGGCCTCCACCTCCGGGATGCCGGCTTCCAGATCCGGCCCGGTGCGGTAGGGCGTGCTGGTGTTGAAGTGCACCTGGTTCGGCCCGTAGTCCTCCTTGACCCAGGCCCGGTAGATGCGGTCAGACTTTTCGTGCGCGCTGTCGAAGGTGATCTCGTTGCGAACGAACAAGAGCAGCAGGAGGGCCGCCGCGATGCCCACGGACAGGCCCACAAGGTTGATGGCAGAGAAGCTGGCCTGTCGGAGGAGCACCCGGAAGGTGGTGCGGAGGTAGTGGCGGATCATGGCACGAATGGGTCCGGTGAGTCATCAGAACGAAGACAAGGGGCGTGCCATTGCCCTTTGCAGGCGAAACGGCCTCAGAATGGGTGCCTGGCGCCAATCTGATGCCCGCTATCGGCCGCCGGGTGTCCGCCAGCGGACAGCTACAAAATCTCCCGACGAACCTCCTCGGCTCGGTCCGTAATGGACGCCACGGTATCAGCATTCATCCGGTCCACGTTTTTCAGCATCATTCCCATGCGATGATTGCCCGCAAATCGCTCCCGATTGCGAATCAGGAAGTCCCAGTAGAGCGTCGAAAGCGGGCAGGCGGACTCGCCCGTCCGCTTCTTCGGGTTGAATGCGCAGGAGCCGCAGTAATTGCTCATGCGATTCATGTAGGCGCCTCCCGCGGCGTACGGTTTCGTGGCCACCGTGCCGCCATCTGCATAGAGCGCCATGCCGATGACATTGGGCGTGGTGACCCAGTCAATCCCGTCCACGAACATGCCCAGATACCAGTCCCGGACGGCAGCCGGATCCATGCCCGCGGTGAGCGCCAGGTTGCCCGTGACCATGAGTCGCTGGATATGGTGGCTGTAGCCCATCTCCAGTACCGGGGTCACCGATTCCCTCACGCAGGCCATGGGAGATGACCCGGACCAGTAGGCATCCGCCAGGGGTAGGCCGGCCTCAAGGTTGTTCGCATCCCGGTAGGAATCGTCCTGGGTCCAGTAAATGCCCCGCATGAACTCCCGCCAGCCAATCACCTGGCGTACGAAGCCCTCTACCGAGTTCAATGGCGCGTCACCTTTGCTGTAGGCATCAACCGCAGCTTGGACCACTTCCCGTGGATTCAGCAGCTTGACGTTCAGGGCGGGAGAGAGGTGGCTGTGCCAGAGCAGGGAATCTCCGGTCCACATGGCATCCTGCCACCGGCCGAACTCCGGTAGCGCCTCGGCAACGAACCGGTCCAGCTGGGCGAGCGCTCCTTCCCGGGTGACCGGCCAACGCGGCGGAGACTGGCGGCCGGGGAGGGAAGGCAGACGGTCAGCCACCAACTCCATGACCGCGTCGGTGATCAAATCCTCTCCTGGCTGCCAGGGCGCTGGGGCCTCGGGGGCCGCCTTCAGCGCATTCCTGTTCTCCGAGTCGTAGTTCCACGAGCCACCCTCGGGTTTGCCGTTGCCGTCCACCAGGATGCCGAGTCGTTTTCGCATCTCGCGATAGAAGTACTCCATCGTGAGCGTCTTGCGACCCCGGGCCCAGTCGGCGAAGTCCTCCGGCGAGCTCAGGAAATGAGGGTCTTCGAGAACGGTCAGCTCCAGCCCTGCTTCTCCGGCGGCGCGCCTCAGTTGGGCAAGGACGCGGCGGGATCCGGGACGGCACACTTCCACCTGATCAGGCGCCAGTCGCCGGAGCGCTCGGGTGACCTCCGATTCGAAGGACTGCGTGTTCTCATCGTCATCCAGACACGTGTACTCAACCCGATGTCCATTCTGGTCCAGCCACCCCGCAAAGTGCCGCATGGCGGCCAGGAAGTAGACGGACCGCTGGAAGTGCGTCGCTACATGGAGCGATTCTTCCTCAACCTCCATCATCAGGATGGCATCCTGCTCCAGGTCCAGATCCGCGACCAGCGGACTGTCGTGGTCAAGCTGATCACCCAGAACCACCAACAGCCTGCGGACAGAACCGGTTAGCGAGAAACCTGAAAAGGACATGTGGGCGGGTCTTCGGTTTGGCCTACCACTCCACAGGTTTGCCATCCCTGAAGAAGCCGCCGGTCGGCCCATCGTCAGGCAGCGTCGCCGCCCAGATGATGCCTTTGGCGCCCTGCTCGATGGATCGAGAAGCCTCGTCCCCGCCCATTGACGTTCTCACCCACCCGGGACAGACCGAGTTCACCTTTACGGTGTCCGGAAAGTGGATGGACGCGTTCTTGGTCAGGGCATTCAGGCCAGCTTTGGTGACGCAGTAGGCCATGGGGCCGTCCATGCCTTCGCCAAACGATCCCCATCCCGAGGAAACGTTGACAATGCGGCCCCAGCCGCGGTCAATCATCCCGGGAGCAAACGCGCGGAGGCAGTGGGTGGCGCCCAACAGGTTGATACGGACGGACCGTTCCAAGGCGTCGTGCTCTACGGCCAGCGGGTCGCCCTTTTCGAGGATGGCCCCGTTGTTGATCAGGATATCGACGTCTCCGATCTCATCCTTGGCCTGGCCTATGGAGCCTGGCCAGGCCAGGTCCATGTGTCTGAAATGAACGTCCAGGCCCTCCGCGGACATGGTCTCGACGGCCTTTTTGCCGTCCTCGGCATTGCGGGCCGTGACCCAGACCTTGTGGCCGAGCTTGGCCATTTCCAAGGCTACCTGCTTCCCGAGGCCACGATTGGCGCCCGTCACCAGGACTGTTCGTGCTGTCATTCGTTGTGATCCGGCGGCACGGACCACTGGCTCTACCGCAGCAGGGTCATGGTCCGGGAGATGCGATCTCCACCCACCGTCAAAGTGTAAAAATACATGGCGGAAGGCACCTCGAATCCGGTATCAGAGCGACCGTCCCAGGTCACTTCGTGCTGGCCACCGGATCGTGGTCCCGCGGTGAGGATACGGATTCTCCGACCCAGAACATCGAAGATCTCGAGCCTGACATCGGCCGTGCCGGATGGCAACTCAAACTGGATGCGCGTGGACGGATTGAACGGGTTGGGGTAGTTCTGGGAAAGCGAGAAGGACTCGGGCAGATCGGTTGGCTCGACGGAAGTGTTCAGCGATCCACCAGCGGCCAGGACAGTCACCTGAGTTGCCGTCAGCTGGTTCGTGCCATTGGCCCCGCTCAACTGGTTGGTGCCGTTGGCCCCGCTCAACTGGTTGGTGCCGTTTGTAACCGAAGCCACGATCTCCAGGAAGGAATCGGTCGGAATGTCGGCGGCGTCTATGGAGCTTCCGTCCGACGCGACAATCTCGGTGTCGTCCGTGAGAGCGATTGTCAGGCAGGCCACCTCAATACTTTCGCTGCCGACCCGCGACATCACTGATCCGGAGAGGACCATCAGATCCTGAACCATGACACGCGATGCGATGATGGCGTTGCGCCAGGAGGCCTCGACCTGGATCGCTTGATCCGGCATTAGTTCACTGAACTGCCTAAGTCCACCATCCGAATCTTCGATATCGGCAATACTCGCATCGATGGTCACACCGCTTGCCGTAATCACGCCGCCATCAGCCTTCTCGATGGTGCCCGAAAAACGGACGTCCGTGTGCTGCGTGCGCCGAATGCGCTCGGCGTAGAGCGTGCCATCAGGCCGGTACCGGAAGCGAACGTTCACCTGGGCATCGGCCGCATCGGCATCCAGGCGGGTGTCGCCATCGACTTCGAATCGGGTCCCTGCTACGGTGATGCTGGTTGCGTCGCGATCCGAGACAGGACCGATCAGGCGGCCTGGAATGGAGAGCTTCTCGTTGACGCGGATCTCATCCGCAATCATAATATCGTTTTCCTCGAAGCCCTCGACATGTGCGCGCATGCCCTCCTTCAAAGCCATCGGGTAGAGGAAGTCACCGTCCTTATCCACGATCTGCGTGTTGTCGTGGAGGAGGAAGGTCAGATCACCGATGGTGATGGTACCCCCGGTTGCATCGATTGAGAGTGCAGAGATGGTGCCGCGAATCTCTACGTCGTCGCGTTCGTGCTTCTTCATAACCTTGACGCGCAGTGCGTACAGCGCACCATGGCGATCCGAGACTGCCGATACGCGAACATCCTGCCCAACGGCAAGACTTCCGGCGTCCTGGTTGCGATCACCCTGCAGCTTGGTATGCGGTGTCAGGACGATGGTCGTGCCGCCGACGTCGATCGATCCGTTACTGACTGCCTGAATGGTGCCCTCAAGGTCTTGCGGGGACCCGAGCCCGTCCTTGACGCGAACCTGCGTGGTTTCGATGTAGTCGCCGCCTGAACCGTCGTCCCGGCGCACGCCGAGAACCTCAACTTCGATCTCGAGAGCCAGGTCTTCGAACCCGATATCGAACGGCAGGCCCGACAAGAATGACGTGCTCCCTGTCACGGTGAAAACCATGCCGTCCACATCGAACGTGCTGTCCATGATGCCCGCGATGCGGCCACGGACACGAACCTCCTGGTCAGCGCTACCCGATTGCCCGGCAAGCCGGATGGCGAGTGCCTGCAGGCGGTCTCCGGCTGCGACAAATTCAACCGTCACCTCCTGGCCAACAGTCAGCGCTTCAAGTCGGTCAAATCCCTGAAGCTGTGTCTGTGCCGAGACCGCGAACTCCATTCCGCCGACCGTAATCGATGAGGCGGTCAGTTCTTCGATCTCGCCCTCGATGCGGGCTTTCCCGTCATCTGAATTCGACTGGCGGTACAGGACTACGAGATCGGTCGCGAGCCAGTCATTGTCCAACCGGATGGCGGAAACCTCCACGTGCATCCCTTCCATCAGATCCTGCAGCGTCAGGGCCGTGCCGTCGTCTGAAGTGACTGTTGTGGCACCGTCGGTCAGAACGTCGAGTCTTCCGAACTCGAGGGTCGTGCCATCAATTTCCTTGATCTTGCCTTTGAACGAGACCGCATCCTGGCTGGTCATGACGGTGACCCGGACGGCCGCCAGGCCATGGTCCGTTTCACGGACTTTCACCAGTACGGTCTGGTTTAGCAGACCCGCCAGGTCCGTGAATTGGCCGACGAAGCGAGTGTACGCGCCCGTCATGATCTTCTGGCCGGCAACGGTGATGGTGCCGTCAGCGCCTACTTCGGATACGGTGCCGCGAATCTTGCTGGTGCCGGAGCCGCCGTCGTCATCGCTATCGTCGTCGCTGTCGTCGTCGCTGTCGTCATCGTCATCGGAGCTTCCGCTATCGCCGGAATTGCCGTTGTCGCCGGAGTTGCCGTTGTC
>JABDJZ010000211.1 GCA_013003255.1 Rhodothermales bacterium | reverse complement strand
ACAACTGGGCCTCGAAACTGAAGCGATGGGCGTACTGGCTCACCGGCCCACCGTGGATGCGCAGGAGGGTCGGGTAGCGTTGGCCGGCCTCAAACCCGACCGGGAATGTCACGAAGCCCTCGACGGGCGTGCCGTCCGGGCTTTCGAACTGAATGTCCTCGACCCGGGCCAGCGAAATGCCGTCCAGAAAGGCATCGTTGGTATGTGTGATGCGCTCAAAGGAGTCGCCCTGGAGCAGGTGGATCTCGCCGGGCCGGTCCATCGTGGCCACAAGCGCCGCCGTCACGCCGCCATCAGTGTGAAAGCTGGATACCGCCATCGGTCCCGAGACCAGCCGCCGCACGCGGCCGTTCTGGACATCGACGGCGGCGAGGTGGAAATCGCCCGAGTCCTCGAGCACGAAATGGACGCTTCCACCGTCTGCAGAGAACCGGATGCCACGCGCATTCCGATCCAGCCTTCCGGTGAGCGACCGTGGCTCGCCCCCCTCCGAAGACACCACCGCAATTTCGTTTACGTCATACCAGATCAACTCCGGTTCGACGTTCCGGACGAACGCAATCTGCGATCCATCCGGACTCCACTGCGGGGAGGAGTCAGATCCGGGATTCGTCGTCAACTGAATGGGCGTGGCCCCGGCGGATGCTTCGACAACCCAAATGTCGCTGTTTGAGTTGGCATCCGGCTCTTCGGTGCGGTTGGAGACGAAGGCGATGCGGGTCCCGTCAGGACTCCAGACCGGCGAGGACTCATCATAGGGCCCATCGGTGATCTGGGTCAGTTCCTCGGCGGCCACGTCCCAGACATAGATGTGCGTCCGCCGATCTCCCGTCAGGTATCCCGCGTAGTCCCGCTTGAATTGTAGTCTGTCAATGACATAGGGCTTGGTGGTTTCGGCCCGGGCACCTTTGAGCGTATCGGGCTCCTCTGCATCGCGGACGGTCAGAAGCAATCTTGATCCATCCGGACTCCAGGAGTAACCGCCGATGCCCTGCTTGACCTTGGTGAGTTGCTGGGCCTCGCCGCCCCGGCGATCCAGCACCCAAACCTGGCTCTTGCTCCCGTCCCGGGAAGCCGTGAAGGAGATGTACCGGCCATCGGGGCTCCACGCTGGGCTGCCCACGGATCCGCCCTTGGCAGAAAGCGGAATAGGATCTCCGCCCGTGGCAGACACCATCCACAGCCGAGTCTCGGACTTCTCTTCGTCCAGGCTGGTTTCCCGAATGGTGTAGGCGATCCACTCGCCCTCCGGGGAGACCACGGGGCTGCCCACCGACTTGATGGCGAAGAGGTCATCAACCGAGAGTTGACGACGGTCCTGGGCATTCGCGCTGAGTGCGGTTACTGTGAGAAGTGCCAGCAGCAGCGGGAGAGCGATTCGCAGATTCATGGCTTTGCGTGTCAGTGGGAGATGGAAATGTAGCGACGCGGTGCTTGCCCGTGGGGCGCCTCAGTGGGTACCCTTTCACCAAACAAGACGGAACGTGAAATGGACCCCGCAGCGCTCTTCTCCTTCGGGAGCACTCTGGTTCTCCCTGGCTGGCTGCTCCTGGTGTTTGCCCCGCGTTGGAAGTGGACAACGGGCCTCGTGACCACGGTGCTGATTCCCGTCGCCCTCGGCATTGTGTACATCTACCTGATGGCCACCAATTTCGGCAACTCCGAAGGCGGGTTCGGATCGCTGGAGGAGGTCACGAAGCTTTTCAGCAATCCGGCGCTGGTCACGGCTGGGTGGCTCCACTACCTGGCGTTTGACATGCTGGTAGGGAGTTGGATTGTCCGAAACGCTACGCAGAACGGGGTGCCACACCTCCTGGTGATCCCCTGTTTGGTGCTCTGCTTCCTGGCAGGCCCCGTCGGATACGTGCTGTACCTCGTCATCCGTGCCGTCAAAACCCGCGAGATCCTGATGGCGCCAGTTTCCGGGGGGGCGTCCTGATGATGAGCCTTTGGACCGAACTCAAGCGGCGGAGTGCACCACTGGCGTGGAGCGGAGCGTTGATGGTACTGATGCTGGTGGTGGCAGGCGTGGCGTCGCTCTTTGATGACCGCGTAGTCACCGGACTGAACACCTGGTTCAAACCGATGAAGTTCGCCGCTTCCATCGCCATCTATCTGTTCACGCTGGCCTGGTTTCTGGAGTACCTGAAGCCGTTTCATTCGCGAAGCGTGTCCGCCATTGCGCGTACCGCTGCCATCGTGATGACGCTGGAGTATGTACTGATCTTCGTGCAGGGTGCCCGGGCGGTCACCTCCCATTTCAATGAGGCCTCGCTCGGCGATGGCCTTGTCTTCGCGGCGATGGGGATTCTGATCAGTATCAACACGCTGCTCGTAGTCTGGACCGCGATTCTCTTCTTCAAGTGCCGGCCGGACATCCCCGGTGCCTATCTGTGGGGCATTCGCATCGGTTTGCTGTTGTTTCTGGTGTTCGGTCTGGAGGGGTGGGTGATGATCCAGCACAAGTCGCACACGATCGGGGCCCCGGACGGCGGCCCCGGTCTGCCATTCCTGGGTTGGAGCGTGGAAGCGGGAGATCTGCGATACGCACATTTCATCGGCATGCATGCGCTTCAGGCTCTGCCCCTGCTCGGGTGGTTTATGGAAGGGCGGCGCGAGAGGCTGCCCGTCTCGCCTGTCACGCTCGTGATCTGTTTCGCCGCCTTCTATTTGGCCCTGGCCGCATGGGTCTTTCTGGTTGCCCTGGAGGGACAACCCATTCTGTAGCTGGCCGGCGACCGGCGACCAATGCGCGTCCCTGTGGGGGCGGCCTTCGGGCGAGGGGCGACTGACGCCGCTCAACGATTTCCCGTATTCGTCCGCCAGAATAGTTCTCTCGCCTCATCCAGTCCTGCTCCCGGCGGGCGATACTGCAGAGGTGAGT
>JABDJZ010000208.1 GCA_013003255.1 Rhodothermales bacterium | reverse complement strand
ATTCTACCAGGGGCTCATCGCAGGGGCCGTCCTGGCAGGATTTCCGCTGATTGTGTTGGGGATGCAGTACAACCAGTCCATTGGCTGGGAATCACCCTACTTCTTTTTCGTCGGATCCCAGTTCAACTACTGGGGCAGCATCCCCGTGGCACTTGGCTGGGTGGGCGTAATCATGCTGCTCTGCCTGAGCGGAGGCCTGACCTGGTTGAGGGAACGCCTGGCCGCGGTAGGGCGAACGGCGTTCTCCAACTACATTCTTCAGACAGTTATCGGCACCTGGATCTTCTATGGCCACGGCCTGGGACTCTTCGGCAGTGTGGACCGAACGGGACAGGCCCTTATCGTCCTCGCCGTCTGGGCATTCCAGTTGCTGATCTCCCACTGGTGGCTGCAGCAATTCCGGTTCGGACCGTTGGAATGGCTGTGGCGAACGCTGGTGTACCTCAAGTCCCAACCATTCCGAAAAGTGACCGCATGAACCGCCTGATCCCATTCCTCTTGCTTGTTGTCGCCACGGGCTGTGCCGGAACCCAGGCACTGACTGTCGAGAGCGGGCCCGAAGACGTCATCGAGACCATGGTCGAGGCCTATGCCGCCCGCGACCTTGATGCCATGATGGCGGTTTTCGACCCGAACATCGAGTGGATGTCGGTCGAAGGCGACGATATCACGATGGTGGCAACCGGCCGACCTCCGCTGCGCTCCATGATGGCGGAGAACCTGGCGGCCTATCCCGACGCGTCCTGGCGCGTGGAATCGATGCATCGTGTGGGGGCCTATGTCACCACCACGGAGCACGCCACATGGGACGGCGGACAGTCTTCGCTGCGCAACGCGGTGGTGTACGAAGTGCGCGACGGCCTGGTCAAGCGGATCTGGTTCTTTCCGCCGGCGGAGTAGCAGCGGGCGGAGCAGCGCGGGGCCGAGTAGGGCCGGGGCTTGTCCCACGGGCGGGCGGTCCATCAAACGCCGGCCGGCCAGCAACGAAGCTCAAAAAAAAGGCCCTCGCCGTGCTGGCGAAGGCCTCTTCTGTCGGGGTGGCGGGATTTGAACCCACGACCTCTTCGTCCCGAACGAAGCGCGCTACCGGGCTGCGCTACACCCCGAAATGGCCGCGTCCAACGTCATCAGCGTCCATCAAGATTCCAAATGTATCATCGGCTGCCGGATTGCCCAAGTGAAGCCGAAGGGAAATGCGGGCCGCTGAGCCTTGGCCGGCGGGCCGCGGCGTGCGGCATGCGGCATAGGTCAGTCTCGACACCCAGCTCTGCGGATCCAGTTGGTCCCAATCGTCGTTTCGCCGGTCTTGCCACTTCGTCTTGCCGGTCCGGCCACCACAAATCAGGGCGCCCGGGGACCAAGTGCACCGGTAAACACGACACCGAACTGGATTCATGATTCGAATAGGAATGGCTGCGATGCTGGTGGTACTCACCACCACCGGCTGTGCCAGTACCAACCCACCGGTCGCGGACACCTCCGACCTCGAGGCGCTCTATTGGGAGCGCCAGGAAGCGGCCATACAGTCCTACACCCCGGCTGATGTGTCCTTCATGACGGGCATGATTGCCCACCATGCGCAGGCCCTTGTCATGTCGCGAATGGCTCCGGAGCGATCAGCCAGCGGCCAGGTAAAGACCCTGGCTGCGCGGATCATCAACGCCCAGAACGACGAAATTGCAACCATGCAGCGCTGGCTCCGTGACAGGGGACAGCCGGTCCCTGAAATCCACATCGACGGAAATCACCTCATGGTGCATGGGGCGGGCGATCACTCCATGTCCATGCCCGGGATGCTCTCGAAGGAACAGATTGATGACCTGGCCGCCAGCTCCGGCAACGAGTTTGATCGTCTCTTCCTCACCTATATGATCCAGCATCACGAGGGTGCCACGACCATGGTCAAGGAACTGTTCGGCACGGACGGTGCCGGCCAGGATGAGGCCTCCTTTCGGCTGGCATCCGATATCAACGTCGACCAAATCACCGAGATTGCGCGCATGAAGCGCATGCTCGAATCACTTACTTCCTCAACCCAGGGCCGCTAGCGGTCCGCCTTTGCCCACCAAGATGACTCAGCGTTTTCCCCTGTTTCTGCTCGTGGCCGCCCTCGTCGGGCTGTCTGCGTGCGCTCCCAAGGCCGTGATGGACACGGCCACCGGGCTACAGATATCACCACCGACACCGGACCCACGCGTTGGACTCGGCGCGGGCCTGTTCGATGCCGAAGAGGCTATCTGGAACCTGAACAAGATTTCGTCCACCCCGCCGCCCGAACAGTTTGTAGGTGTCACCAACTCGGATCTGGCCTTCAAGGACAACTACGTCTTCCAGGGCAACTACAACGGTGTGGTTATCTGGGACGTCTCCACGCCCGGCAACCCCGTTCTCGTGAAAGACTTCGTGTGCCCGGCGTCGCAGAGTGATGTCTCTGTCTACGGGGACCTGATGTTTGTCTCTGGCGAAGGACTTGGCGGGCGACTGGACTGCGGCAGCGAAGGTGTCCAGGAGCGCGTCAGCCAGGACCGGCTGCGGGGCATCCGGATCTTCAACATCGAAGATGTCCGGAATCCGGAGTACGTGAGCAACGTGCAGACCTGCCGGGGCTCCCATACGCATTCGGTGCTGAAAGACCCCAACGATGACGAGAACGTCTACATCTACGTGTCGGGCTCCGCACCCGTTCGTCCGGAAGAAGAACTCCCGGGATGCTCCAGCGCAGCGCCCGAGGATGATCCGAACTCGGCACTCTTCCGCATCGAAGTGATCAAGGTCCCCCTGGACAACCCTCAGGATGCAGCGATTGTGAGCTCACCGCGGATCTTCGAGAACCTGGTCGCCCCGCCGCAGCACGGTGCGTCGCCCGCGGACCTCGAGGAACTTGAAGAGGCTCGCGCGCGCGGCGCCTTCATCGTTGAGTTCGGTGGCCAGGAGCGCATCATGCCGGCGCAGTTTGTCGGTCCGATGCTGGCCGGCTTCATGGCGCAGCGTGGCGGTGGCGAACCGACGGCAGCTGACTCGGCAGCCTTCCGCGAGGCCCTGCCCCAGATCATCGCCCAGCGGTTCGGAATCCAGGACAGCGACGACGATGAAGGACCGGGCCGCGGGCCGACGCAGTGCCACGACATCACCCTCTTTCCCGAGCTCGGTGTGGCCGGCGGTGCCTGCGAGGGGTACGGACTTCTTCTGGACATCCGCGATCCCGTGAATCCCAAGCGGATGGACGCGGTGGCAGACTCCAACTTCTCATACTGGCACTCGGCCACCTTCAGCAACGATGGGAAGATGGTCCTCTTCACCGATGAATGGGGTGGTGGTGGCCAGCCGAAGTGCCGCGCCAGTGACCCGAAGGAGTGGGGCGCCAACGCCATCTTTACCATCGGCGACGACGGCAAGATGGAGTTCCAGAGCTACTACAAGCTGCCCGCTCCGCAGACCAACCTGGAAAACTGCGTAGCGCACAACGGGTCGCCAATCCCCGTTCCGGGGCGCGAGATCATGGTGCAGTCCTGGTACCAGGGCGGCATCTCCGTCTTTGACTGGACCGATCCCAGGAATCCGGTCGAGATTGCCTTCCATGACCGGGGGCCGATTGATCCGAACCAGATGGGCAATGCCGGATCCTGGTCCGTCTACTGGTACAACGGGCTCCTTGTGAGCTCCGAGATCGGACGTGGACTCGACATCTTCGAGCTGGTGCCGAGCGCTGCCATTTCCCAGAACGAGATTGCCGCAGCCCGGACCGTCGAACTGGATTACCTGAACGCCCAGGGACAGCCCCAATTCCGGTGGCCTGCATCTTTCGCCCTGGCCAAAGCCTACCTGGACCAGCTGGAGCGTGACAACGGACTCAGCCGTGGCAGGATCGGCGAGATCCGCGCGGAACTGGCTCAGGCGGAATCGGCATCAGACGCCGCATCCCGGCGCATGCTGCTGAGTCTGGCGACGCAGGTGTCAACGGATGCGCTTCGGGCAGGAGACCGGGCGAAGGCCGGTATGCTGGCCGAAGCGATCTCGGCCCTGGCGGCGGGGCGCTAGCGCCGCACTTCGCGAGCATAAAAAAGGCGGCGTGTCCGGATGGACGCGCCGCCTTTTTTAGTATCGCTGGTGCGGTTCTTAGACCCGAACGCGCTCCTTCAGGCCTTTGCCAGCCTTGAAAGTGGGTACCGTGCGTGCTGCGATCTGGATCGTGGCACCCGTCTGGGGGTTGCGTCCCTCGCGGGCCTTGCGACGAGCCGTGTCGAACGTGCCGAAACCGGGGATGGTGACGCTGCGGCCAGCATCCAGTTCGACAGCGATGATGCCGTGACCGGGATCGGTGTCAAAGATGCAGTTGACGACTTCCGCTGCTTTAGCCTTGGACAAGCCGGTCTTCTTGGCCAGCTTCTCCGACATTTCTGTTTTGGTCATTCTCGTTTCTCGTTGGGCGAACCGTGTGAAGTGGGAAGTATAGCGGTTTTTAGAGAGTTGCGCGGGTTTCGGTGGAAAACTCAGAGGTAGATACTGGAAATTGGGTATGCAAATCCCGGAAATAGACCATCTTGTGTTCGTTTCGAGCGATCTCGAGGCCGGAATGGACCACATCGAGCGCCTTCTGGGCGTTCGTCCCGCACCTGGAGGCCGCCATCCGGACTTCGGGACCCACAACGCTCTACTCGGGCTGGGACCCGGGCGGTACCTGGAAGTGCTCGCACCGGACCCCTCCCTGGACCCGCCTCCCCGGGGAAGACTGACGGATGTCTGGGGGGCACGGTCCACAGGGCTGTTCACCTGGGTCGCCCGGTCCGAAGACATCGACACCCTGGCTGCGGGGTGCCCGAGTCCGCTGGGGTCAATCGATCCCTGCACACGCCTGAAGCCGGATGGGACCTGGCTGTCCTGGCGGCTGTCCGACCCGTTCGTAGGACGACTGGGAGGACCCATCCCTTTTCTGATCGACTGGGGAGACAGTCCTCATCCGGCCGACACGGCTCCGCCCGCGGGTACACTGACGCGTCTATCGGTCCATCACCCGGAGTCCGAGCGAATCGAGAGAATCCTCGAGAGCCTGTCAATCGCAGTACCGGTGACGCGCGCCACCCAGCCCGGCGTTCGGGCGGAGATCCGGACGGTGGACGGCCGGGTGGTCATGCTCGAGTAGGCACCGGAGGGAGGACGGCAGGGTCGTCACGCTTGCGTAGACGCCGGAGGTCAATCCGCTCGCCCGACCCCCGCGAATCGCACCCCGGAGAGCGCCGCCATTTCGGTACTCCAGGTACTGAGATCCCGCGATGAGAAGCCGCTCAGGTGGTCATGCCCGCAGGCCCTGGCAAGTACCTGCATCAGCTCGACGGTTGCCTCAAACCAGTTCTTGAGGCGATGCGCCGACTTGACGATCTCAAGGCGGGCACGGAGGTGGTCTTTCTGGGTGGCGATGCCTACAGGACAGTTGTTGGTGTGGCAGGCGCGCATGCCCAGACAGCCGATTGCCTGCAGGGCGGAATTGGAAACCGCAACGGCATCGGCCCCCAACGCAAGCGCCTTCACGAAGTCGGACTCGGTACGCAGTCCGCCGGTGATCACCAGGGTCACATCCGCCCGTTCCCGCGCATCCAGGTGCTTTCGAGCGCGGGCCAAAGCCGGAATGGTCGGCACGGAGATGTTCTGCTTGAAGACATCCGGCGCGGCACCGGTACCGCCACCACGACCATCGAGAATGATGTAGTCGACGCCGATTGCGAGGGCGAAGTCGATATCGTCCTCGATATGCTGCGCGGAGAGCTTGAATCCCACGGGCACGCCTCCAGTGACCCGGCGCACCTGCTCCGCCACTTCCCGGAAGTCGTCCACAGTAACCAGGTCGGGAAAGACGGCAGGGCTGACGGCCGGCTGACCGACCTCAAGTCCGCGCACCTCCGCAATCTTGCCTACCACCTTTTCGCCCGGGAGGTGCCCGCCGGTTCCGGTCTTGGCTCCCTGGCCTCCCTTGAAATGAAACGCCTGGCAGCGCGCCACTTTGTCCAGGTCCCATCCGAATTTGGCCGAGGCCAGTTCGTAGAAGTACCTGCTGTTGGCCTCCTGTTCTTCAGGAAGCATGCCGCCTTCGCCCGAGCAGATTCCGGTGCCCGCCAATTCGGCACCCTTGGCCAGCGAAACCTTGGCCTCGGCACTAAGGGCCCCGAAGCTCATGTCGGAGACAAAGATCGGGATCTCCAGATGGAGCGGCTTGGCTGCGCCGGGGCCGATAACGACCTCCGTGCCAACCGGGGCATCGTCCAGCAGCGGACGTCGGGCTAGCTGTCCGGTCAGGATCTGAATGTCAGCCCAACGGGGCAGTTCGGTCAGTGCAACGCCCATCGCCGACACGGGCCCGTGGTGGCCCACCTTGCTCAATCCATCCCGGGCCAGCGCCTGAATATGGGCATTGAACGGCTCCTCGGTCGTGCCGTGGACGTCCTGGTAAGCACCCAGGTACTGGTCACGATTGTACGGCTGTGGGTGGTCCTCCCGCCAGCGGATGACTTCATCGGCGTCGACGAATATGTCATCTCCCACGATGAAGCTGGTGAATCGCTCTAGCTGCTCCTCGTTTTGGTACTCGGAGATGCCCGTGGCAACCCGATAGTCCCAGTTGTGCAGCCCGCAGATGAGGTTGTCGCCATCGACGAAACCGTCCGACAGAAGGGCGCCACGGTGCAAGCATCGACCGTAGAGCACGGACACCTCCGTATCCATGAGGATCACCACCAGATCCACGCCCTCTACCAGGGCGTGCGCCGGTTCTCGATCCTTCAACTCACTGAGGCGGGCGACGCGGGCTCTTCGGGCAACTTCCATGGCAGGCTACTCTTTTTCGAATGCGGCGTCGAAGGCACGCGCCGAGGCGGGAAAGTCGATGGCGCGCACGAAATCGCAGGCCTCGGCCGCACCGTGCTCCCGGTCCATCCCCGAGTCCTCCCATTCCACGGAAAGTGGCCCGTCGTACCCCACGCGGTTCAAGGCCCGGATGATCTCCTCGAAATCAATGGAGCCGCGACCGAGTGACCGGAAGTCCCAGAACCTCCGCCGATCGCCAAAGTCCGTGTGACCGCCGAAGACTCCGACCTCCGCATGGTTGGGCGACCACCAGACGTCCTTCATGTGGGCGTGGTAAATGCGGTCCCCAAAACGATCAATGAAGCCGACGTAGTCGACGCCCTGATAGCCGAAATGACTCGGGTCATAGTTGAAGCCAAATGCCTTTCGATGGCCCAAGGCCTCAAGTGCGCGCTCGGCGGAGGCAATGTCGAACGCGATCTCGGTGGGATGCACCTCGAGGGCGAACCGAACGCCCACCTCGTCAAATACGTCGAGTATCGGGTTCCAGCGGTCCGCGAAATCGGAGAATCCCGCATCGATCATCGACGGCGTGACCGGAGGAAAGGAGTACAGCAGGTGCCAGATACTCGATCCCGTGAATCCGTTCACCACCGAGACCCCCAGCTTCGCAGCAGCTCGGGCGGTGTCCATCATCTCCCGGGCCGCACGGCCCCGGACGCCTTCCGGATTCCCGTCTCCCCAGATCTCCGGGGTCAGAATGGCCTGGTGACGCTCGTCGATGTTGTCACAAACGGCCTGCCCGACCAGGTGATTGGAGATGGCATGCACTTCAAGGCCGAAGCGGGCCAGCAGGTCGTGACGTCCCTGGCAGTAGTCAGGCTCGTTCAGGGCCCGCTGCACCTCGAAATGATCTCCCCAGCAGGCCAGTTCGAGCCCGTCGTATCCAAAATCGGCGGCCATGCGGGCCAGGGTCTCCAGGGGCAGGTCGGCCCACTGGCCGGTGAAGAGCGTGACGGGTCTGGACATGTCTGAGGTTTGCAGGTGTTGATTGGGTGGAAAAATTCGGCGTGCGACGCGCGGCTGGCTTCCGGGCAAGCAGGCCCCGGGGGACCGCAACATGGAGGTCAAGCCCTATCTGACTACAGGGACGCGGGACCCGCCAGTCCGCATCATCAGGAAGGCGGCGAATAATCGGCGTTGACCCAGGCGCGGCGGCGGCTGCTTTCGACCGCCGTGTGAATGAAGTGGACACCTATGGCACCGTCCTGAACGGTGGGAAAGTCCAAATCACGCGGATCCGCTTCTGTGCCGTCAATCCGGGCCATGATGACCCTGCCGGCCAGTTTGTAAATATTGGCAAACGCTTCCAGAAACGCTTCTGGATGGCCCGAGGGCAACCGCGTGGTATGAGCGGCGGCTGATCCCAGGTATGGGTTTCCCCGCTTGAAGATCTGTTCCGGCGCATCGGGGAACCGGAGATGTAGCCAGTTCGGGTGCTCCTGCTTCCACTCCAGGGACGCCTTGGTACCATAGACCCGGATCCGGAGGTTGTTCTCCTCGCCGACGGAGATCTGGGAGGCGTAGAGGATGCCCCGAGCACCACCTTTGTAGTGCACCAGGATGTTGCCGTCATCTTCCAGCTGCCGGCCCGGCACCAGAGTGGACAGATCAGCATGGAGCTCCTCCATTTCGAGGCCGGTGATGTACCGGGCCAGGTTCTCGGCATGCGACCCGATATCTCCCATCGCCGAGGAAACGCCGGCACGGGCCGGATCCGTTCGCCACGAGGCCTGCTTGTGACCGGAGGCTTCAATGAGTTCGGAGAGCCAACCCTGGGGATACTCGACCACGATCTTCCGGATGGTGCCCAGTTCTCCCGCGGATACCATCTCCCGGGCCTGTCTGACCATCGGGTATCCCGTGTAATTGTGGGTCAGGGCGAAGACCACATCGTGCTTCTGGACGAGGCGGCACAATTCCTCGGCCTCCTCAAGCGTATTGGTCATCGGCTTGTCGCAGATCACGTGGATTCCCCGCTCAATGAAGGCCTTGGCGGCACCGAAATGCACGTGATTGGGCGTCACGATGGACACGAAGTCGATGCCGTCCTCTCGCTCCGACTCCGCCTCGGCCATCTCTTCGAAGGTGCCGTAGACGCGCGTCGGGTCAAGGTGGAGCGCACGCCCCTGCTCCCGGGAGCGCTCGGCGCTGGAGGAAAAGGCACCGGCGACCAGTTCCATGGTGCCATCGAGTGCTGCAGCCATGCGGTGAACCTCGCCTATGAAGGCGCCGGGTCCGCCACCTACCATTCCGTACCTGAGTTTGCGACTTGCTGCCATGGATTTGGAGTTCGTTTCGGGCAAAATAGCGATTGGCAACCCCGGGTTTTGCGTAACGCCTTCGCAAACACGACAGCCCGTCTACGGGCGTCCGAAACGGCCGGCCGGCTGGACAACGTGAACGCGTAACCTTGGCGTAATCCGCCGGATCTATCTTGCTGAGACCTGTTGGAGTGTTGAAATGAATGAACGCGCACGCATCCTCGTCGTTGACGACGAGGACGACATTGTTGAACTGCTGGAGTACAACCTGGAGGCAGAGGGCTTCGAGGTGCTGCGGGCCATGGATGGCGCCGAAGCCATCGCCGTTGCCGGCGCGGAGACGCCTGACCTCATCATTCTGGACGTGATGATGCCCCGCATGGACGGCCTGGAGGCTTGCCGGCGCCTTCGGGAACGCCCCAAGCTTCGTGGCATCCCCATCATCATGCTGACGGCCCGCGGAGAGGAGAGTGACCACGTATCCGGGCTGGATGTGGGTGCAGACATCTATCTGACCAAGCCGATCTCCATTCCGGTTCTGATGAGCCAGGTCAAAGCCGCGCTCCGCAGGTCCACCCGGGAGGACAGCCCGCAGGATGTCATTCAGATCCATGGCATCACGATTGATCGACTCCGGTATGTGGTCGAAGTCCAGGGGGAGTCGGAGCCGAAACATCTTCCCCGTAAAGAGTTTGAATTATTGCGTTTCCTGGCAAGCAATCCGGGAAGGGTGTTCTCCCGACAACAGTTGCTGAATGAGGTCTGGGGTCCGGATGTCTACGTGGTGGATCGAACCATCGATGTCCACGTCCGAAAAGTCCGGGAAAAGGTGGGCGAATCGCTCATTGAAACGATCAAGGGGGTAGGCTATCGGTTCCGCGCCTGAAAAAACGAAGCGTCGAGCGCGCGCCAATCGCATCGCGCTGAAGGTGGCAGCCCCCGCCGCCCTGCTGAGCGCAGTGGGTGTTGCGTTGTCGGGACTGCTGTTCGGTACCCCCTTTCTGCAGATGATGTGGGTCACCGCGCTGTTGGTTTTCGTGGGTACCTACGCGGTGAGCGTTGGCATTCTGGCAAGGCGATTGGCACTGGGAAGAACGCTACTTCACCAGATCCGCCACAGCCGCTTCGAGAACCTGAAGGAGGCCAAGCTCGCGCGCGGCGATGAACTGAATGATCTGGTCCGGCAGGTGTACCGCACCGGGCAGGTCCTGCAGCGTGAAATGGCTGAACTTCGCCGCATGGAGGACTACCGGCGGGACTTCATCGGGAACGTGTCCCACGAATTGAAGACGCCGATCTTCGCGATTAGAGGGTTCGCCGAAACGCTGGATGGAGGCGCGCTGGAGAACGCCAAGGTCAATCGGAAATTCGTCCAGAAGATTCTTCGTAACGCCGACCGGCTGGACCACCTTGCGCGCGATCTGGGTGAGATTGCGCGCATCGAGCAGGGTGAGTTGATCATGAGCCCGGAGCCGTTTTCGATGAGACTGCTTGCCCACGAGATCGTGGAATCCCTCGAACCCATTGCCACAAAGCAGTCTGTCCGTCTGGACTGGCAGGTTCCGGCCGACCTTCCCGACGTGATGGGGGACCGTGAGCACATTCGGCAGGTCGTGGTCAACCTGATGGAGAACGCCATCAAGTACAATAATAAGCAGGGGTTCGTGCGGCTGGTGGCCCGAGTGGTGCCCACCGGCGAGGCCAGCATCTCCGTCATCGACAATGGCCTGGGAATCCCGGCCGAGGTGATCCACCGCATCACGGAGCGCTTCTTCCGGGTCGACAAGAGCCGCTCCAGAGCGCAGGGCGGAACGGGACTCGGACTGGCCATCGTCAAGCACATTCTGGCAGCTCACGATCGGTCCCTGATCGTCGAAAGCCGGGAGGGAGTCGGATCGACCTTTGGCTTCACCTTGCCGCTGGCTGAGATTTCGATCCAGAAGCCCGAAGACGAACCGGCTCTGGCCTCCGCCTGAGCCTCTGAACTTGACGATCGGAACGGGGGCGGCCCTCGAGGGTTATTGTTGTTCTAACAAGTACCGCCGTGCCATGCGTCTCGAGGAACTGATCAAGCAGGAATCATTCTCCGACATCCGGCAAAAGGCCATGTTGGATGTGCTGGTCACCGCCTCCTGGATTACCTCCCGACTGTCAGGTACGATGGGTACATACGGACTGACGCCGGCCCAGTACAACGTCCTGCGAATCCTCCGAGGCGCACATCCAGCCCGGATGACCTGCAGCGCCATCGGAAGCCGCCTCCTGGACCGGACTCCGGACGTGACCCGCTTGCTGAACCGGCTTGAGACCGCCGGTCACATCGAAAGAGCCCGTTCACGCGCGGACCGCAGAGTGGTGGAGGTGGGAATCACCGAGCGCGGACGTGCGCTGCTCGAGATCATGGACCCGGAGATCGCGGAAATGCAGCTGCACGTCTCACGGCACCTGTCCGAGGACGAACTGGCAACCCTCAGCAGCCTGCTTGAGCGCTACCGCACCGACCAGGTATACTGACGCATGTCAGTACCCGCGTATCGCCTCTCCCGGCCGCAGAAACTCTACGTGGTTTGTGCGGCCATTTTCCTGACCGCACTTGTTGTCGCGGAGGCTACCGCCTCCAAGCTCTTCACGGTCGTGGAGCTGCCTTTCTCGCTGAACATCTTCGGCGAGAGCTTCAACGAGGTGGTGATGACGGCCGGGGTGATCGCCTTTCCGATCACGTTCATCATCACCGACCTGCTCAACGAGTACTTCGGCAAGGCTGGCATCCAGTTCGTGACCTACCTGGGCGTGGTCATGATCATTTTCGAATTCGCCCTTCTTCAGGCGGCCATGGCAGTGCCAACTGCATCCATCTCGCCGGTACCCGGAGAAGCCTTCGATACCGTTTTTGGCGCTTCGGGACGCATCATCCTGGGCAGCTTGGTAGCGTACCTCCTGGGCCAGCTTGCTGACATCTCCCTGTTCCACTGGCTCCGCAAGCTGACCGACGGCAAGCACCTCTGGCTCCGGGCCACCGGATCGACCTTCGGCTCCCAGTTCATCGACACCTTCGTGGTGCTCTTTGTGGCGTTCTACGGCCCGATGACCATTCAGGCCATCATTGCCGTGACCTTGTTCAACTACCTGTACAAGTTCATTGTCGCAGTCCTCATCACGCCCCTGATCTACCTGGCCCACTGGCTGATTGACCGATATCTGGGCGAGGAGCTGGCCGAAGACCTGATCGAAGCGGCGGGCGAACCGGCCTAGGGATCCCGAATCGGCGGTAGTGGCAAAGCTGACCTGCCCGGTGTGCGAAACAGCCACTACCTTGCTGGGTCTGTGCAATACGGCCGCTGACCCGAACGCCGAAACCGTTCACGACGGAAACAGGTCTCGCGCCCGGGATGTGCGTACCTTCGCCCTGCTGAACCAACCGGGCCCTTTTCCCGTGACTCGCCAACCCAAGTTTCAGCGTCCCCTGTTTTTGGTGACGCTCGCGTTCCTGCTTACCGACCCTGCCATTGGGCAGCCCGTGACGCAGCCGTTTACGTTCAACGTGTATCAGCACCAGATGCCGGCGGTGCGCAATGCGTCGGTGGCCTGGGGCGACATCGACAACGATGGGGATCTGGATGCGTTCATCTCGGGCCGTAGCGATGCAGGTCTGACAAGCGCCGTTTTCCGGAACGAGGATGATGGCTCGGGCCAGGCGGGCTTCCAGCCCCTCGCCACCACCTTTGACGCCCTGGCCTACAGCCGGGCCGCCTGGGCCGACTATGACGGGGACGGGGACCTGGACCTTGCGGTAGCCGGGAGCAGGACCGCCGCCGTGCCCTACCAGCCTGCCGTGCTGATCTACCGGAACGACGGTGGCGGATTCACGGCTGTCGACACGGACTTGCCTGGGCTCCACTCAGGCGCGCTGGCCTGGGGCGATGCAGATAACGACGGTGATCTGGACCTGCTGCTCACGGGCGTCGATGTGGATGGCGCCTACCGGTCCATCCTGGCCTCCAATGCCGGCGGGGCATTTTCAGCCGCACCTGCGGGCTTTCCCGGCTTTGCGTTTGGAGAGGCCAAGTGGGGTGATTTCGATGCGGACGGAGATGCGGACCTGCTCATCAGCGGAGCGACGGACGAGGGCTTCAGAACCTCGGTCTATCGAAACAACGGGACCGCGGTAGACGAGATTGCAGCAGAACTTGTCCCGCTTGCTTTCTCGAGCGTGGACTGGGGTGACTATGACGGAGACGGTGATCTGGACATCGTGGTCAGTGGTGGACAGGTAACCCCCCGCATCTTCGAGGGCGAGGCCCGGATTTATCGCAATGACGGCGGCTCGTTTTCGGCGCTCTCCGAAGTTGTCCAGGGGACACTGGCCGGCACCATCACGTGGGGCGACTACGACAACGACGGGGATCTGGACCTCCTGTCCCTTGGCGCGGAGTCGGCCCTGGGGCGGCGGACTGCCCGCATCTATCGCAACGTCGATGGGACCTTTGAGCACGCAACGTATCTGATCGGGGCCATCTTTGCCTCGGCGGATTGGGGTGACTTTGACGGCGACGGCGACCTTGATCTGCTCTCAGCGGGCGCCACTTCGCTCGGTGAGAACATGCTGAATGTCTACACCAACGAACGCCAGGTACGTCCTGATCTCCCCGCTGCACCCGACGCGCTTCGCGCGGAGATAACCGGATCCGGTGTGTGGTTGGAGTGGACGGACGGCGCGCTGGGGCCGGTCACCTACGACCTCCGCATCGGCACCGCACCCGGACTCTCGGACGTGCGTGCTGCGCCGGCCGATCCGGCCTCGGGACTGCGACGCCTGGCTCGGCCCGGTTTGCATGCTACCAATGCCACCTACCTGCAGCATCTTGCGCCCGGGCGCTACTACTGGAGCGTACAGACCGTCGGTCCGAACCTTCAGGCCTCCGCTTTCGCGGAAGAAGCCTCCTTTGAGATTGCAGCGACGTCGACCGATTTGACGGACGCCGAACTCCCGACCACCTTCGGGATGTCGGCGCCCTATCCAAACCCTTTTTCCGGGACTGCCTGGATTGAGTATGACCTCCCCAAGGTGAGCAACGTGCAGATTCGCGTCTACGACATGCTCGGGCGGCTGACCGCCAGTGTGTGGGAGGGCGCCCAGATTGCCGGTACGCATCGCGTGGCCTGGCAGAGCCCACGCCATGTCTCGGGCGGACTATATCTGGTGGAGTTGCGCGCTGGGGAGTTCCGCGCCGTCCAGAGCCTGACGCTCATCCGCTAGCCGGGTCATGCGAATCCCAAACGTCTGCCGGTGGGGCAGTCCCTGCGCGGTCGTTGCGCGTCGCGCGACGTGGCTTGCGCTGCTGGTATTTCTCCCCCTGCAGGGTCTGCGTGCCCAGGCTGTGGTGGTAGTAAGAGGCGTACCCCTGAGCGCGTTCGGGTCCATTGACGCCGCAGATTTCGACGGCGATGGAGACAATGACCTGATGGTGATCGGCCAGAATGCGGACGGCGACCCCATCACCGGCCTCTACGCGTTCCAGGCGCGGGTTGAGGAGCCCATTCCCCGCTCGCCGCCCCGGATCGTCGCCGTCTACGAGTCCGTACCATTTTCTTCCCGACGCATGAAATCCGGCCGCGTCTCCTGGGCGGACATGGATGCCGACGGCGACCCTGACCTGCTGGTCTCCGGACTCGCCGTCGTGGAGAGCACCATTGACACCACCGAAGAGCTGCCTGCTACCGACGTCTTCGAGAATCAGGGTGGGCAGGCCCTGATTTTCCGCACGCCCACGGGCCTTCCGCCGCTGGTTGAACCTCGCCTGGACTGGGCAGACGTCGACGGTGACGGATTGCTTGACCTGGCCCTTGCCGGAATCCGCGAGGATGGGCTGGCGCTGCTCGCCGTGTTCAGAAACGACGGTGATTTTGCCTTTTCGCCCATCCTCGAGCTCGAAAGCAGACTCGAGACTTCCGATTTGGCCTTCGGCGATGTGGACGGAGACGGAGATCAGGACGTAATCGCCACGGGCACCGGCTCAAACGGGCCGGAAACGCTCGTTCTCAGAAACAGCGGGGGTACGTTTACAACAGAGACTGCGCCCTTCCCCGACTGGCTTTTCACCCGCCTGGCCGCCGGCGACGTGGACGGGGACGGGGATGATGACGTGGCCTTCACCGGCGGCGTCCTCAGTCCGGACCTTGTATCGGGTCAGTCCACGCTGGCTGGCGCCGGTCCAGAGGGATTCGACTTTGGAAATGCGCTTGATGGCGTGTTTGCCGGTGCCGTCCAGTGGGCGGACCATGATCTGGACGGTGACCTGGATCTCCTCCTGGCCGGTGTGGAGGACCTGCAAGCATCGGACAACCAGCGCCTGATCCTCTACCGCAATGAGGCCGGCAGTCTGGAGCGACTCGAAGCGTTTCGTGGCGTGCTGTTCGGCACCGTGCTTTGGTTCGACTATGACGGAAACGGACTCCTGGACGTACTCATGGCCGGCGTCCAGGAAGGACGCCTCATCATGTCGATCTTTGAGCTATGATGCGACTCTTCCTCCTCCTCATGGGCACGCTGCTGGCCGCTCCCGCGGCGGCCCAGATCTCCGCAGCCGAGCCGTTGCTCATCGACTACCCCTTTCCGACGGTCACCCAGGGATCCGTGGATTTCGGCGACCTGGATGGCGATGGAGACCTGGATTTCGTGGTCACCGGACTGCGCCTGAACGAGACTCCGGTCACCCGGGTTTTTAAACTGGTGGACTCAACCTATGTGGCCGGGATCGGAGGGTTCTTCACGCAGCTGTCCTTCAAGGTTTACCAGCCGGTGCCAGCCGTGCTCAATCAGGTCTGGAACGGCGCAGCACGCTGGGGTGACGCGGACGGCGACGGGGATGGTGACCTGCTGCTGTTTGGACTGAACATCGTTGAGCGCGTGGTCGGACAACCCCAGACCGAGACGGTAGGCGAACTGTACCTGAACAATGGCCTCAACCTGGTCCGTGCCGAGGTGGACCTACCCGGACTCTACGGAGGCGATGCCGCCTGGGGCGACTACGACGCCGACGGTGACCTGGACTTTGCTGCCTGTGGTGCCAGTTCGCTTGTGGCCCCGTATGCGCCTCAGACCCTGCTGTACCGGAACGATGGAAGTGGGTTTTTCCAGGTGGACTCTGCGCTGCCCGGCGTCTCCTCGTGCCAACTTGACTGGGGCGACCTGGACGGCGACGGTGATCTGGATCTCGCGTTGACCGGAGAATCTGACAGCGGTCCGATTGCAGCGGTTTTCGAGCGCCGGGCCGGCGACACGTTCATCGACCTGGAAGTTGATCTGCCGACCCTGTACCTGGCAGACCTGGACTGGGGAGATTTTGATGGCGACGGCCGGGATGACCTGGTGATCAGCGGCGGGGTGCTCGACCCCAACCTGCTGCGCGGATCCACGACGCTGCTTCGCTCAACCCCCACCGGAATGCGCGAAGTCCCGGATCCAGGGCTCTCCCATCTACTTGCCGGCGGTGTGGCCTGGACGGATTACGATGTCGACGGCGATCTGGACGTGATCGTCACCGGCGCAGAGACGGTGCTCGGTCGTCGGGCGGGCGCCGTCCTGATCAACGAGGGTGGGACATTCAGGACGGAGTTCATTCTGGCGGGCCTCACACAGGGCGACCTCGCCGTCGGCGACTACAACGACGACGGGGACGATGACTTCTTCATCCTCGGGCTCAACGATGAGGGGTTGCCCTTCGGCAACTTCATCATGAACCAGACCTTCCCGGAAATCGTGCCCCCCGGGTTTGTCAGGCGGTAGCCTGCCTGGACCGACGGTCGTGCCTCAGTCTCAGTGCGCGTCTCAGGCGGTAGGCGCCGGTGCGGCTACCTCTACCGGCGTCAACCAGCCAAACGGGTCGATGCCGCGGTGAACCACGTCAAAGTATGCGTCCTGGATGGCCTTCGTGACCGGGCCTCGACTCCCTGAACCGATGACGTAGTTGTCGACGGACTTGATGGGCGTCACCTCGGCGGCGGTACCGGTAAAGAAGAGTTCGTCAGCAATGTAGAGGGCTTCCCGGGGGATGTTGGCGGTCTCAACCGTGTACCCCATCTGGTCAGCCAATCGCATGATCGAGGCGCGGGTGATGCCCGGGAGAATGGACAGGGAGCTCGGGGCCGTGTAGATGCGGCCGCTCTTGACCATGAAGAGGTTCTCGCCGGAGCCCTCGGCCACATGCCCATCCTTGCTGAGCATGATGCCTTCCGTGTATCCGTTGAGGATGGCGTTCATCTTGACGAGGGAGGCATTCAGGTAGTTGCCACCTGCCTTCGCCATCGCAGGAAAGGTGTTCGGCGCCATGCGCTGCCACGAAGCAACCTCCACGTCCACGCCTTCTTCCAGGGCCTCCTTGCCCAGGTAGGCTCCCCACTCCCAGACGGCGATGATGGTCTCAACCGGGTTGTTCAGCGGATTGACACCCATCGGCCCCATGCCGCGGAAGACCAGCGGACGGATGTAGCAGGCCTCAAGCCCGGATCTGCTGATCGTGCTGAGTTGCGCCTCCTCGAGCGTCTCAAGGTCATAGGGCACTTCCATCCGGTAAATCCGGGCGGAGTCAATCAGGCGCTGCGTGTGGTCGCGAAGGCGGAATATGGCCGGTCCCTTCTCCTCCGTGTTGTAGCAGCGGACGCCCTCGAACACGGAAGAGCCGTAATGCAGGACGTGGCTCAGGACGTGGACATTTGCTTCGTCGAAAGGAACGAATTCGCCGTTGAACCAGATGTCGTGCTTCTGCATGGATTCGGATGGATTCTGATGGGATCGTACGGTGGTCGGCACCCTGTAGCGCCAGCCCTATGGAACGATGCCGGCGCGCTTTGGGTCCGTCGGCGGCGGGCTTCAGTGGGCGGGATATTGCCTGCGCCCCCGCGTCAACCGGTATTGGGTAAGGAGCCCCAGAATCTTGACGGACGCACCCACCGTCCCCCGGATGGTGCCGGTCACCTTGGACGTACCGATCCGTTCTCGGTAGTCTACGGGCACCTCCGCATGCGGCACCCCGGCTTCAATGGCTTTCAACTGCATCTCGACGGTCCAGCCGTAGGTGCGGTCCTGCATGCCCAGGCGGTCAAGCTGATCGAGCCGAATCGCCCGAAAGGGGCCCAGGTCCGTGAAGTTTGCACCCCATCCGAGTCGCATGAGGGTCCCGGCCAGCCAATTCCCGAAACGGGCCTGGGGAAGGAGGGCCCTGCGGGATCTCTCGCCGCGCATCCGGGACCCCACGACGAAATCGACTTCCCCCGCTTCAATGGGATCCAGCAGGCGATCCATCTGATCGGGATAGTCGGAGTAGTCACCGTCGAGGAATACCACGATGTCGGCACCCAACTCGCGGGCTTTCTCAATTCCTGCAAGGCAGGCATGCCCATATCCTCGGCGGGCCTCGCGAACTACCACCGCGCCCGCGGCTTGCGCTACCCGATCCGTTCCGTCATCCGAACCGTTGTCTACGACCACAACGGTGTGCACCCGGTCGGCGGGAATGTCGCCGATGACCTTTCCTATCGCCTCGGCCTCGTTGAGCGCCGGTATCACCACTATGGCGCGGCTCTCCCCGGACACAGCGGGCATCAGTCCCCGGCGACGCCCGGTACCGAGTAGCCGATGCGGGTCGTGATCTCGGGGGTCAGGGTCCACTCCACGGTGTATTGATTGACGGCGCCGAGAAAGCCGAAACCGCCATCGACGTTCGAGAACGTGCCCGGCTGGACAAGCACCTCCCGGTCGAAAACCCCGCCTGGCGGACGCCATGCGTCATCAGACATGGTGAGCCGGGCACCGACGCCCAGGAGAATCAATCCGGCATCCTCGGACACGTTGAGCGCCTGACTGACCTTGACTCGATCCCCGGTCAATCGAACCAGCGCCTCCCAGCCACCATTCCGGGGCTCTCCGTAGGTGGTCTCGTCATAAACGATGACGGCGTTCAGGAAAGGATCTCCGGGGCGAACGCCCTGGAATCGGTACCAGACCTCGACACGAAACGGGGCGAAAGAAATGTCTGACCAGCGGACCTGCTGGAATGCGTCCGAAACCGCGACGGTAGGCTCCGCCACCTCGATAGTCCCGGGAACGGGAATAGTGGTCAGCGCCTGCGCCCGGGCTCCGTCGGAACGAACTACGTCAAACTGGTAGGTGTAGCCTGGAATTGGGCGCATGGGGCCGCGATAGACAACGCCTACGCTTGAATCCGCAAACGTGATGACTTCGGGATACCACTCGACAACCTGGCCGGACTCCACTTCTGTGGTCGTGACGGTGGCATCAATCTCAGCGGACCCGCCCACGAGCGTCTGAGCGAGCGGTACGACGCGAACGGCCTGGAGATCGGTCGCCGTATCCAGGTAGCCGAAGATGGTGAAGTACCGATCGTCCTCGATGAACGGGTCGACGGTGGTCTCGCAGGCCGAGAGAAGGCCTGAGGCCAGTACAATGCCCAATACGGGGGTCAGGAGTGCGCGCCGCATCACTTGATATCCACTTTGATTCCGACCGTCGGGATGAGGGGGAGCTGATCCACACGCCTCAGGGTGAAGAGGTCGAGGTAAAAGAGATTGGGGCGATCGTAGGCGTTGATCAGGCCCAGCTGAATGGTGGCCGCGGCCCGGTCTCCCATCTCGAATTCCCGGTCCAGCGAGACATCGAGTCGGTGATAGGTGGGCAGGCGTCCTGTGTAGGGCCGTCCGTAGAGCACACGGGCATCGCCCGGATCTTCCAGGACATTGACCAGACTGTCCAGCAGGATGTAGCGGTCAAAGCCGAGCGATTCGTTGAAGGGAAGGCCCGAACCAAACTGCATCCGCACGTTGAGGTTGAACCCTTTCGCGGAAATGCTGGTCATCGCGTTCAACTGGTGCCGCCGGTCATGGGGAGGCGCGTACTGGATGACGTCCTCGCCCGTGAGCAGTTGCAGCGCGCGAATCCTGGCTTCGTACTGCACATTGGACATGCCGTAGCTCAGGACCCCGTAGAATGAGTTCCCGGCGGTAACCTCCACACGAAGGTCCGTGCCGAAGGCCTCGCCGTCGGCCTCCTGGATGTCGGTGGTGAATCGCGGGAACGCCGTCCATTCCGGTACGACAAGGTCGGTGAGCTTCTTGTAGAAGACCTCGGCCGACAGCGTGACGTTGTCGTTAGGGCGCACGGAGTAGCCCGCAATGCCGTGAATGGCCTCGGGGATCACGCCGTCCGGGGAGGCCACCCAGGCGGTAAAGACATCGCCGGCATCCCGGCGGTCATTGAGGCCGACTATTTCCTGGTGGTAGATGCCGGCCGCGGCACTCAGCCGGTGTGCACCCAGATTCCAGACGGCCCGCATGCGGGGCTCGAAGAACGTCAGACCCTTGCTTGGAAAGGCCTGAAGACGCAGGGCCGGCTGGACGCGCAGACCGTTGCCCAGCCTGAACTCAGGCTCCACATAGGCACCTACCTCCGTCACGTACTCCTTCTTGAGATCCAGATTCTGGAACTGACCACCCAGGTCACTCTCCAGCGCGACCGAGGAGAGGAAGAGGCCCCAGGCAAAGTCTGTGTTGCCCAGATAGTGCGTGACGTTCGTACTGAAGTTGAAGCGCTTGGCCCGGGTAGATCGCACCGGCTCACTGGGGAGACCGAAGGCGTTGTCCAGCTGGGACATGGAGGCGAGGACCTCGGCGAAAATCGGCAGGGTGGCCGGCAGGAAAATGAAGCGGCCGCCTACTGCCAGGTTCTCCCAGTTCACCTCTTCCTCGGCCACCTGGTTCTCGGCGCTGAGCGGGTCCAGCCCCAGTCGCCCGATATCCGACGTATGCATGGCCGTCAGCGACAGCTGGGCACTCTGCCCCAGGTTCGCGTGGAGCTTGGCAAACTGGTCGCCGAAACTGAAGGGAAGCGGTTGATCCACAATCTTGGCCGCGCCCTGTTCGATGACCGATTCGCGGACAGAAACCAGCAGCGAGACCTTCCCCGGAACGATCGGACCCTCCAGACGAGCTGTACTCACGAAGGGTGCCAGGGAGAACGAGCTGGCGAAACGCTGCTTGTTGCCGTTTCGAGCGGCGACATCAATCACGGAGGAGAGCCTTCCTCCGAAACGTCCGCCGTACCCACCGGCGTGGACATCGACCGTGTTGATGATCTCGGAGGGGAATGCCGAGAAGAAGCCCACCACGTGAAACGGCTGGTAGATCATCATCCCGTCCAGCAGGACAAGGTTCTGGGTGGGTTCACCGCCACGCACGAACAACTGCCCACCGCGGTCTCCCTGGGAGACGATGCCTGGCAGGGCCGTGAGGTAGTTGACGAGATCCGCCGAGATGTCCGGCGCAGGCACCAGGTCAATGTCGGCCGGCCGAACAGTCTGAAGCCCGGCCGTAATGTTCGCCGCCCCCGCAGTCTCCCGCTCGACCTCTACCACCACGCCTTCCAACTGGGCCGCGGCCTCGGACAGCGCGAAATTCCGGGTGACGATTCCCTCCGCCAGGGTTACCGACACCTCGTACGTCTCGAACCCGATGAATGTGGCCCGGAGCGTATAGGTGGCCGGCGTAACGCGGGAAAGAGCGTAGAACCCATCCGCATCCGTCGCCGTGCCTGTCACCAGTCCTCCCGCCGCATCCAGCAGGATTACGTTCACGCCGGGCAGGGGCTGACCGTCTGCCTCGGAGGTCACAAAGCCCCGAATCGTTGCGTTCTGTGCGCTCGCTTGGGAGCACATCAACAGGCCCACCAAAAGGGCCATCGGAATTCGCACCATGATCAGGGGTCAGGTAGGGTAGAGGCAGAGGCCGATGTTACGACGGGGACTGCTTCGTTGAAAGGTGGGTAGTGCAAACCGCCCGGATCCGGTGCTGGATGGGTTCGGTGGTCTACTGGCCATCCAGGAACCCCAGGGTCTCGACCGCGGCGGACTCCAGCCTCCAGGTCAATTCGTAGCGTCCTATGGCGCCGAGAAAGCCCCGTCCTCCGGTTATGTTCTGGACATTGTCGGGATCGTCCCATTCCGGACTGAGCAACTCTGTCCGCATCCCGATGGAGAGGAGGGTGATATCCCTCGCCGAGCCGTCCGGGTTTACATGGGCCACCACGGTGGTGTGATCCCGCTTCAGGAAGACGTCCAGGTCCCATCCGCCCGGAGTCAGGCTCCCCGTAGCTCCGTAGTCTACCGGGAATTGGATGGGCTCGTCAGCGCCGAATCCCTGGACATCGTAAAGGACCGTGAGTCGCAGGGGGTCTCGCTCGAGCCCCGCTACACGGACGGTCTGGAAGAGCGTCAGGGTGTCTCCTCGTGGGCGCTGCGGCTCCAGCGTCGGGAGTCCGGGCATCGTGACTACGGCCTCGGTTGACGCCGTCCCGTCCGACTGGGAAGCTGTGAGGGTGTAGGTCTCTCCCGCGCGGGGCCGAAATGGGGCCATGTAAACATCGCCATCCCGGCCGTCATCGAGTTGAACGGTGGTATGTGACCAGGCCGTCGCCGCTCCGCTACCATCGAAGGAAACCACCTCAAGATCAGCCAGTCGCTCCCTTTCGCCCAGGGCGGACGTCCGGACTGCGTCCAGCCTGACGTACTGCGTATCCGCTGCGGTATCGAAGTACCCGTAGACGTACAGGTGGCCCTCCGACCCCGGCACCAGGGGAACGATGGTATTATCGCAGCCCCACAGTGACAGCAGTGCGATGATGGTGAGGACCGCTCTCATCGCAGTTCCACCGATAAGCCGATCGAGGGCACCAGCGGGAGCTGATTGACCCGCTCTCCCGAGAAGAAATTGTACTGGAAGATATTGGCGCGATCGTAGACGTTGATGACCCCGGCCTGGAGGGTCGTGGTAGAGCGCCTGCGTACGAAGCGGTGGTCAACCGAGACGTCCAGACGATGGTAGGCCGGCAATCGGGCCCCGTAGGACGGGCCGCGTGACACGTTCGTGCGACCGGGATCGGTAAGGGCATCCAGGGGAAACTCGGGGTTGATGGCAATCGCCTGATGGAACCCTTCAATCTGGGTGAACGGCAGTCCCGAGCCATACTGCCAGCGTGCCGAAAAGCTGGTGGAGCCGATGCTGTATTGAAGCGTGCCGTTGACCTGGTGGGGACGGTCATGGGGAGGATTGAAGGTGGCACGGTCGCCGGCGCCGACCGTCTGCACCCCCTGGATCACGAATCGACCCGGATCCGCCCATGTGTATTCCACTTCTGAAAGCGTGTAGCCCAACTGCAGATAAAACGCCCGGCGGTTGATCTCTGCCCGAAGGTCCACGCCGCGGGCCGTTCCCTTGACTCGGGAGAACCCTTCCAGCGCGTTGGGAATGTCCCCGAACACGGGAAAAGCCAGGTTGGACATGGCCTTGTTGTATCCCTCCAGAGACAATTCCAGCCAGCGAAAGAGCCGCTGCTGCACACCCACGATCAGGTGCGTGGCCTTCGGCACCGGAGAATTGGGAGGGGCAGGCGCCCAGATGGTGAAGACATCGGATACGTCCTGCTCATTGTTCAGGCCGACGATCTGTTGGTGGTAGCGCCCCCAGGCGGCAGACCACTGCTGTCTGGAGCCGGGCCCGAAGGGCAGGAACAGGGCACGCAACCGCGGCGCGAGACTACCCCTTACCCCGCGCGAGAACACCTCATACCTGATGCCGGGCTCAATGCGAAAAGTCGGCGAGACCTCAAACTGCGTATCCGCATATACGCCACCGCTGGTAATGCCGACGCTGACGGCCCTGGACCCGGGTCCCAAATCGTAATGGAAGCGGTTCAGGTTACCGAACAGCCCCATGTGCACCCGTGATTTGCCCATCAGGTAGGCAATTAGGATCTCCATCGTGAAGGCATCCACGTCCGCTTGCTGACGGACGTTGGGGGCCGGCTCGTAGAAGCTCTCCATGCGCGAGTAGTGCATCGCAAACTGGGAGAGCACCGCGTCCGTATCCGGGAGAAACGTGTACCGAAAGCCGAAGGCGTCGTTCTTCCATGAGGAGGGCCGCTCCGCCTCCGTGGTCCCCAGGTTGCCCTGGTCGAAGGTGCGCAGCCCGGTGATGGAGAGGCTGGAGGTCTGGTTCAGGAACGCGTGGAGCTTCAGGAAGCGGTCTCCGAATCGGTAGGGCAGTTCCTGACCCAGCAGTTCCGGCGCGATGTGCTCAATCACCGACTCCCGAATGGAGCCCGTCAAGGAGACCTTGCCGATCTCCACCGGAAGCGAGACCCGGACTCCGGAGACGAACGGTGCCATGGAGAACGCACCCTCCACGCGTTCCTTGCTCCCATTCGCCGTGGTCACGTCCACTACCGAGGATATTCGCCCCCCGTATCGGGCCCCGAATCCTCCGGCGTAGACGTCGGCGAAGGAAATGATGTCCGCCGGGAACGCCGAGTAGAACCCCACGATGTGGAACGGCTGAAATATCGGGATGCCATCCACGAGAACCAGATTCTGTGTGGAGGTCCCGCCGCGCACGTACAACTGTCCGCCGCGATCCCCGGGCGAGACGAACCCGGGCAGGGTCAGCAGATACCCGGCCAGGTCATACGAGACATCCGGCATCGGCACGCGAGCCAGGGCCGAAGGTCTGACCACCTCAAGTCCGGCCGTGGACCGGCCCTCTGTTTCGCGGGTCTCCTCGACGACGACCTCGTCGAGAACTTCTTCGCTCTCCTGCAGCGAGGCATCGAATACCACCTCCTCATCGAACCCCAGTGACAGCGTATCGGTGCGGGTAGCGAACCCGACGAAGGAAATGGTGAGGTAGTAGGTGCCCGGTCGGAGTCGCGTCAGCAGGAATTCTCCGGCGGCATCGGTCAGCGTACCCCGCCGCCCACCGCCATCCTCCTCGAGAACCACGGAGGCTCCCGGCAGCGGCGCCCCGCCGCCCGCCTCGGTAATCGTACCCCGGACGCTTGCCAACTGGGCGCTCACCCCGATGGGAAAACCGGCCGCAATGACGGCGACCAGCAGGAAGACCTGTAATCTTCGGGGCATCTAGCGGCGATCAGGCGAACTTGTAATTCCGTGACCGGTTTGGGGGCGTGTCCCGGTCCCGCCGATACGTCGAATCCATGAATATCCGAACCCGCAACATTCTCCTGGCCATCCTCGGCCTATTCCTGGCATTTGTTGTTCTCGATTCGCTCGGAGTGTTCGACGACCGCCCGTATTTCGAGGTGCCGCACGGCAACCATACTCATTACGTCCCCAAGGACTGTGAACCTCGAAATACGGG
>JABDJZ010000166.1 GCA_013003255.1 Rhodothermales bacterium | reverse complement strand
CAGAAGAACACCGCACCGATCACAAGGTAGATGGGGACGGCCACGATGAACCCGGCCACGAGACTGTGCCCGTACACGGCAAAGGACCGTTTCAGGAAGCTGTCGCTGAGGATTGAGGTGTTCGGCAACCGCGGCGCCACCTCGTAGGTGCGCTCCAGTTCTTTCACACGACGCTGCAGTTCAGCCACTTGGGCTTCAAGGTCTTCCATGGGGGGGTCGGTTGGTTCGGCAAGGCCATTTCTAGTTATAACGCAAAGCGCGGTGAGAACCCGACGCAGACAAGTCCGGACTAGTAGATCTCTCCAGTCCGGAGTGCCCTGACCGAACCGTCCCGCTGGTAGAATCGAATCGGAATGGACACATAGGTCATGTCAGATTTCAGGATTCGGACGGTCATCATTACGAACTGTGGCGCATGACCCAGCAGGGAGCCGGCCGTAACCAGGCTGTCCTCCGCGACGGCCACCTGATCAAGCCAACTGTAGACGGCCTGCGATCCCTCCTCATGCTGGACTGTCACGGCGTAGGCTGGCTCTCCGTTTTGGGTGCCTTCGCGGATATCCAGAACACGCCCCTCACGGGCGACCCGAACCACCGCGCCATCCGGCACATACCAATAGACGTTATGTCGTTCATCCGGGCGCGATGAATCACGTTTTCGGATTGGCCGGTCCGGCACGGTGTGGGGGACCAGATAGCCGGCCTCCAAACTGTGCCGCTGGCCGGCGGCGCCCTCCTTGTAGGGGTAGTTGAACGTGTAGCGATGCCTGAGCATCGGGTCCGGGATGTAGGCGTTGACCATCAGTACCGAATCCTGAGGAGGCACGACACGCGTTACCGGAAGGTTGATCTCGGATCGCAGGTTTTCAAACACCCCAGGCTTGAACTGGACCGACATGGTATAGTCTGTCAGGTTGATCGCCCGGAAGAGGACGCGCTCATCGACTCGCTCGGTCAGTATGCAGACCCGGTCTTGATCGCAATTCAGGTCGGCCGTCCGAATCGCGGGCTCGCCATCGGTCCCGGCCAAAGGCGCCGGCCTCCAAATAGCTTGGTATTTCCACGTCACCCCTTCGTCCTGTCGGTAGCGGGTGAGGGTCAAGGCCTTTGTGGTCGTCCCGGGCTCGTATATGGCCGAGTGTGGCAGATCCTGGTCCGAGCGCATGTTGACGGAATGAACAATCAGGAAGACCCTGATTGGGTGTTCATAGACCGACTCGACAAAGAAGCTGACCTCGTTGTTGCCCTGCCGGGTGTAAACGCACAGCACGTCCTCAACGCAAGTTCGCTGGTCTTCGGCCTGGATGGGTGAGACCAGGGCCAGGGCGAGAATCAGGAATTGGGGGCGCATTGGACACGACGTGGATGTCATCAATGTTCTGGAGATCGAAAGGCAGGTGCAATAGTCATTTGACACCAAAAAGCCCCAACCGCTAGAGGACGATTCGGTCCCTCCCGGGGTCTCCCTCGATCAGGAAGCGCGCCAGGGCTGCCAACGCGCATCATCTGCACCCAGGCTCGTATAGTGGGGCACCTGAACCCAAGCGCCTCATGTCCAAGCCGGATCCTCCGAAGCCGAGCTCGCGATATCTGCGATATGCGTCCTGGTTCCTGCCGGCGGCTCTCCTGACGTGGGGTGCTCACGAGGGTGCCCACTGGATTATGGGTACCGCGCTCGGTTACGACATGTGGATTACAATCAATCAGGTTGGCCTTACATCCGGCTCCTATTCGTCCTCCGCTGACCAGTTCATGGTGTCGATGGCGGGGCCCCTGATCACGTGGGCCCAGGGAGGTATCGCCCTCTGGCTGGCCTTGCGCCTTAAGGATCTGGCAGTGTATCCGTTTCTCTTCCTGGCAGTTTGGATGCGCGCACTCGCCTGGGCGATGAGCCATCTGTCTAATCCCAACGACGAGGCGGTCGCTGGGCTCTTGATAGGCCTTCCGATGTGGATCCTGCCAGCGCTCTCGGTGTCTTTGTTGGCATACCTCACGGTTCGGGGGAGTCGCGCGACCGGTGCCGGATGGAAAGAAAACGCTGTTGCCTACGTTCTGGCATCGCTGAGTTCGGCCGTAGTCGTTCTTTCTGACAGTTGGCTCTTCGGATGACGCGACGCCGTTGCCTTGGTCGCCGCGCCTGTCCTCAGAGTATGGACGACAGCACCTCGGATGCTCCCTCCCTCATCACAAGAT
>JABDJZ010000150.1 GCA_013003255.1 Rhodothermales bacterium | reverse complement strand
GAGAAGGCCCACCCGGAGGTCTTCAACATCCTCCTCCAGGTGCTTGACGATGGCCGGTTGACCGATAACCAGGGCCGTACCGTTGACTTCAAGAATACCATCATCATCATGACCTCAAACCTGGGGTCGGAGGTGATTCGGGAGCGCATGGATGCCATCGAGGGCGACATGTCCGAACAAGCCGAAGAGCACCTGCGCGTTGAGGTTATGGACCTGCTGAAGAAGCGCCTCCGCCCGGAGTTTCTCAACCGCATTGATGAGACGGTGGTTTTCCATCCGCTCGGCCGTGCTGCCATCGGTCGCATCGTAGACCTTCAGATTGCTTCCGTCCAGAAGCTGGCCCTGGCCAGTGCCGGTGTCCAGCTGGAAGTGACCGACAGCGCCCGCCACTGGCTGGGCGACAAGGGCTACGACCCCGTATTCGGCGCACGACCGCTCAAGCGCGTGGTCCAGCGGGAAGTCACCAACAAGCTGGCGGAGGAATTGCTCGCCGGCTGGATTGAGAAGGGCGAGACCATTCGCGTGGACCTGGCAGGCGATGGGTCCGGGCTAACGTTCGAAACGCTTGCTGAAGTGGAGGTCGAACCGGTAGACCCGGCCTAGGTCTTTCGCGACGGGCATCCGGGACTGCAGGACGCCGCGATCTAGTCTCTGCGGAGCCCTATTCGGCCGGGGTGTTGGCCGCGGCCATCGCCTCCTCTGCCTGGGCTATCCACGGATGTCCGTCTGGCAGGCTGGATCGAAACACGGCCAGCGCTTCCCTCAGAAGGCGTCGAGCCTCGACCATCTCTCCTTTGTCCACGAGCAGGGTCCCCAGAAGAGCCCGACCGCGGGCTGTGAATGGGTGTCCCGGAGGCAGGCTGACCAGGTGATGGTCCAATGCTTCCCGGAAAAGGGCCTCCGCCTCGTCTATCCGACCTTGGCCGTACAGCGCACGCGCCACCTGATTGATGGAGTTTGCCACGCGAGAGTGCTCATCGCCGAAAATGGAGCGGCGTAGGGCCAGCGCCTCGCGGTGCATGGCTTCGGCCTCGTCGTATCGCCCCTGGTCCTGCATCAGGGAGCCGAGGTTGTTGTACATCGACGCCACGTTCGGATGCTGTTCACCCAACAGCCGGAGTTGAATGTCCAGCGATTGCTGGTACGCCCTTTCGGCAGCTTCCAATTGGGCATCATCCCCGTTCAGCAACCCCTCGTCATGCAATACCCAGCCCTGATTGCCCAGGATCTCGGAATAAATGCGGGTTTCGGTCCCTGCTGTGGCCGCCTCAATGGCGAGGGCCTCATCGAACATGGCCCGCGCTTCTTCAGTCCGACCGGTGTACGCGTGAATCGAACCCAGTGAGTTGAGGTTGGCGGAAATCAGCGCGTCCTGCCGTCCGACCTCGGCCTCCTTTAGTGCGAGCGACTCGGTGAACAGTTCCTCGGCCTCTTCCCACTCCCCCGTCCACTCGCGGAGAACGCCGAGTTGGAACACGCTCGCGGCGAGGTCCAGTCGCGGTGTCTCTGGATCTGCGCGTCGCATGGCCAGGGCCCGCGTGAGCAGGCGTTCGGAAGCGTCAAATTCGCCCATCTCCCGATAGGCGATCCCCAACTCCATCAGCATGTGTGACTGAAGCTCCGGCTGCCCCGCCAACTCCTGGTCAATCTGGACCACGGCGCGGTCCATCAGCTGTGGGACCGTCACCGTCTCGCCAAGCGAGAATTCCGGGTTCGCCCACTGGAACGTGCTGACCAGAAATCGGCTGACCTGCTCCGTCTTGGCCGCGGCCAGGGCGATTCGTTGGGACTGCTCGCTGGTCACCAGGGCAAAGCGCACGGCAAGCACCGTCACCGCGATCAGCAGGATGGCGAGGGCGGTGGAGGCGGCCACGCCCACTTTGTGGCGCTCGATGAACTTCCTGGCCCGATAGCCCACGCTGTCCGTCTGCGCCGATACCGGCATGCCCTCCAGATAGCGCCGGATGTCTTCCTGAAACAGGTCGGCGGAGGCATAGCGTCGATCGGGCTCCTTCCGGAGCGCCATCAGGACGATGCGGTCAAGATCGCCGGAGAGCGTCTTGCGAAGCGACTCAACGGCTCCTCCAGGAGTCCCACCCCGTTTCGCACGCGTGTTGGCCGTCTCTGGTGAGATCTGGCTGATGGCGGTGCTCGGCCTGGCCGGCTCGGTGGAGAGCACCATCTCCTCAATCTCTTTCCGGCTTCGTCCTTCCGTCTTGTGGGGACGTGAGCCGGTCAGCAGTTCGTAGAGCAGAATGCCCAACTGGTAGACGTCACTCGCCGTGGTCACAGCGCCCCCGCGCATCTGCTCGGGACTCGCGTACTCGGGCGTCATCACGCGCATGTCCAGGCTGGTCATGGGCATGGTGTAGCCCGCCAGGTTCGGGTTCAGCACCTTCGCGATGCCGAAATCCAGGAGCTTGGGCGTCCCGTCCTGCGTGACCAGGATGTTCGAGGGCTTCAGGTCCCGGTGGACAATCAGGTTGCGATGGGCAAACTGGACGGCTCCACATACTTTGCGGAAGAGCTCCAGACGCTGGCGCACGTCCAGCTTGTTGGCATCACAGTACTCCCCGATCGGCTGCCCCTCGATGTACTCCATCACGAAGTAGGACAGCCCATCCTCAGTGGCGCCCCCATCGAGCAGTCGCGCGATGTTGGGATGTGCCAGACTGGCCAGTATCCTCCGCTCCATCCGGAAGCGCTTGAGGATCTCGTCGGTGTCCATCCCGCGACGGATCACCTTTACGGCCACGTACCTGGTGTAGGAGGCATCGTCCCGCATCGCAAGGTAGACCTGCCCCATCCCGCCGCGCCCGATGGGGCGTATCAGCTTGTAGGGTCCTACGTGCGAACCGGACAGGGAGTCCTCGTCCTCCTCAACGGCCTTGCGGACGGCGTCTCGCATTTCGCCCAACATCTCGGGGCCCTCATTCTCCAGGAAGGCGCCGGCCACGTCTCCGGCCCCCAGCATGGCGTTGACCTGCTTCTGCAGTTCGCGGTCCCCCGCACATTCCTTACGCACGTACTCGGCCCGAAGCTCAGGCTCCAGGTCCAGGGCGCCATCCACGATGGCGTCAATCCGCTTCCACTGGCCGGTCGGGACGTTCTTCATGCGGCATCGCCCTTTAGCGCCAGGTACAGAAAACTCTTGGCCTTGAACCAGTCCCTGTCCACTGTTCGACTGGAGAGTTCGAGCGCCGTGGCGATCTCCTCGACTGACATCCCGCCGTAGAACCGCATTTCCACGATCTGGGCCAATCGCGGGTTCAGTTCTCCAAGCCGCACCAGCGCCTCCTCGAGGTCCAGCAGGTCCAGCGAACGCGCGTCCTCATACAGCACGCCGGAGACCAGCTCGGTGCGATGGGCATCACCACCGCGCTTCTGGGCCCGACTGGCCCGCGCATAGTCCACCAGGATCTGCCGCATGGCCTTCGCCGTCACCGCGAAGAAGTGTACCCGGTCATTCCACGTGGTATCCGACCGGCTGAACAGCTTCAGGTAGGCTTCGTGAACCAATCCGGTGGTATTGATGGTCTCCCCCGGCTTCCGAAATCGAAGCTGCCTGTGCGCCATCGCGCGGAGCTCATCATAGACCAACGCGAACAGCTGCCCCGATGCTCCGTCATCACCCTCGCGGTGACTGACAAGCAGTTGTGTAACATCGTTTTGCAGGGACACCACGGGAAGGGGAAGATTCACTGAATATGTATACGGATCGAAATCGCGGGTTTCAATCGCAGTAAGACACCATTCTGCTTCCGTCCGTCGATTTGGTCAGCCTGAGAGGGGCGGAGGGGGCGCTGACACCGAATCGAGGACGCAATAACGGACAAGGTCCGTTCGCTTTTACCGGGTAGTCTCCTTACACCGCTGTAAAGCAAAAGTTTACGCGATGGCCTCGGGACCACCGTATGTGGAAAACCACTGCTTGCAAAACGGTCTCATACACCGTTTACTGGTTGGATTGAGCCAATCGGACTAATCCCCGCACATGTACCTGAGTAAGCTGGAGCTTCACGGCTTCAAGAGCTTTGCTGATCGAACAGCCGTGAACTTCGCCCCCGGAGTGACCGTGGTCGTTGGCCCGAACGGGTGCGGCAAGTCCAACGTGGTGGATGCCGTCCGTTGGGTCATCGGTGAGCAGCGGGCTCGCATCCTCCGCTCGGAGAAGATGGAGAACGTCATCTTCAACGGGGCCGGTCATCGCAAGGCCCTGGGCGTGGCCGAGGTGATGCTGACCATCGAGAACAACCGGGGTGTGCTGCCCACGGAGTACGAGGAAGTCACCATCGGGCGAAGACTCTACCGCTCCGGGGAATCCGAGTACCTCCTCAACGGCACGCAGTGTCGGCTCAAGGACATCACGGATCTCTTCATGGACACCGGCATGGGTGCCGGTGCCTACTCCGTGATTGAGCTCAAGATGATTGAGGAGCTGCTGTCCGACAATGCCCTCGATCGCCGGCGCCTGTTTGAAGAAGCCGCCGGCATCACCAAGTACAAGATTCGCCGCACCCAGACCCTGCGCAAGCTCAAGGCTACGCAGGTGGACCTGACCCGCGTCCGGGACCTGACCGAAGAACTGGACCGACGCGTTCGTTCTCTGGCCAGGCAGGCCAAGAAGGCAGGCCGGTACAAGCGGCATCGGCAGCGCCTGACCGAGCTGGAACTGGCACTCGCTCAGCACCGATACGACGCGCTGCGGACGGATCGGACCCGTTGCCTGGAGTCGAGTCGTGAATTCAAGGATCTGCTCGAACAAGACGGTGCGGCACTGGCTACGGCCGAAGCCGCCCACGAGGCGCTCAGGACGCGGCACATTGAACGCGAGCAGGCCCTGGTTTCCATCCAGACCCGGCTGAGTGCACATCTGGAAAAGCTGCGCGCGGCTGAGTCGGATCAGCGGCTCGTGGCCGAGCGGCTGGCCGTCACTGAGCGCGACATTCTGAGGCTCGGCCAGGAGCAGGAGGCCGCCGCCGAGCGAAGCGAAACGCTGGGCGAATCCCTTCAGACGCTGGAGGTGACCATCGCCGGAGCGCAGCCCGCAGCCGATGAGGCCGAGGCTGCGTTGGACGTGGCGCGTGAGGCGCGGGACGCGGCCGTGAAGGCCGTCGAGACCAAACGGATGCGGGTCCAGACGGCCCGTACCGAAGAGCGCAAGGCATCGGAGGCCCTCGCGCAGCTGCGACGGACGCTTGACCGTTCTTCGAGCCGCATCGAGATGATGCAGGAGGAACTGTCGGGACTGGATGAGCGGGAGGCGCAGCTGACCGACCAGTTGGCTCAGGCCGAGCGTCACGCCGCAGATAACGCGGACGCAGTGGCGTTGGCGGAAACGGCAGTGGCCAACGCCGCCCAGGCCGTGGAAGAAGCTACCCAGGAGCGGCAGACCCGGAGTGAAGTCCTGAGCGACCTCAGAGAGGAGCTGGCAGCGGCGCAGCGGCGCATGGACGCCGTGGCTGCGGAGGTTGGTCTTCTGGAAAGCCTGCTCTCCAGCTACGATGACTTCTCCGAGTCGGTGCAGTTTCTGGCTGGTGAGTCAGACTGGACCACCGACGAACTGGTAACCGTGGCCGACGTGATCG
>JABDJZ010000147.1 GCA_013003255.1 Rhodothermales bacterium | reverse complement strand
AGCAGAAGCGGTTGACCGAGGCGGTTGAACTGGTGCAAGGGGCGCTGGCTGCCACGCCCAATCCCCACCCGGACGTCATCTACATCTTTGGCCTGCTATGCGCGGAAACCGGGGACCCCAACGGGGTTCAGGCAGCACTCGCCATTCTGTCGGATGCCGGGTATGATGCCCGCAAAATTGAGCATCTGCGCAGCAAATCGGCGAATACGGCGCACGTGGAGGTCCGCGAAACCGCCGAAGTCAGGACGTGGGGAGACAACGAAATCACCATCCTCTGCGCCCGCGCCGGCAAACCTTGGTCACCACTGAGCCTGGAGCGAGGAGTAGGAGGGAGCGAGGAGGCCGTGATCCGGCTCGGCAGGGAGTTGGCCCTGGCCGGATGGAAGGTCACAGTCTTCGCCGAGGTGGGCGACGAAGGTGGCATCTACGACGGCGTAGACTACCGCCCACTCGACGAACTCAACCTGGCCGACCGGTTCAATGTGGTCATGCTCTGGCGCACCGTTCACTGGGTAGACGCCGACATCAACGCCCGGGGGATCTATGCCTGGCTGCACGATGTGCCGGATCATGCTTCCTTTACCAGGGGAAGAGTCGACCGCCTTACAGGGATCCTGGTCCTCAGCGAGTTTCATCGAAGCACGCTGGCCCACGTGCCGGATGAGAAGTTTGTCATTACCGGGAACGGCATCGATGTGGATTCGCTGGATCTGGCTGGAGCCAGCCACCTGACACGCAACCCGCAGCGCTGCGTTTACGCGAGTTCATACAACCGAGGCCTTGAGGTCCTCCTGGAGATCTGGCCGGAAGTACGCGCGGCCGTCCCCAACGCTGAACTCCACGCTTTCTACGGCTGGAACTCGTTTGAGAAGCTCGCGGCCGAGGACCCTGAAGTCCATGCCTGGATGGTTCGCATGAAGGCCCTGACCGAGCAGCCGGGCGTGTTCGAGCACGGCCGCGTCAGCCAGCAGCGCATCATCGAAGAGAATTTCAGGGCCGGCATCTGGGCCTATCCTTCAACCTTTGAGGAAACCAGCTGCATCACGGCGATGAAGGCGCAGGCCTGTGGCGCCGTCCCCGTGGTCTATGATCTGGCGGCGCTCAAGGAGACTGTGCGGTGGGGCGAGATGGTGCCGTCAGGCAACAGGGCGGCTTACACCAGGGCGCTGATTGCGTTACTGCAGGATCCCGAGCGGCAGGACACCACACGCCGGGAGATGATGCCCGGAGCCAAGGAGGCATTCTCCTGGACACGAATCGCCGAACAGTGGACGGAGCTCTTCCATGCCTTGCCGGAGCGGGCGACAATACCGACGCTGTCGGTCTGCCTCATCGCGAAGAACGAGGAGGCTCGATTGGCCCGTTGCCTGGAGTCCGTTCGGGGAATTGCCGACGAGATCATCCTTGTGGACACCGGCTCGGAAGACCAAACGAAGGATATCGCGGCCGCGTTCGGGGCGCGCATTCACGAAATGACGTGGCCTAATGACTTTGCCGTGGCCCGCAATGTGTCTTTGGCCCAGGCTTCCTGCGACTGGATTCTGGTCCTGGATGCGGACGAGGTGTTGGCGGAGGAGCACGCGGAGGCACTGAAAGCTTCGCTGAAAGACGATTCCGTCGACGCCTACCGCCTCATACAGCGAAGCTTTCGGCCCGAAGGAGAAGTGGCGGCCTACGAGGACGTGCCCCTCACCAGACTCTTCCGCAATGATGCGCGATACCGATACGAACAGCCCATCCATGAGCAGATCCTGCCTTCGATTCACAGGGCGGATGGCCGGGTGGTTGACTCGTCGTGGGTACTACTTCATGACGGGTACCTGTCCAGCGTGGTTCAGGGGAACTCAGATCGGGGAACCAGGAACCTGAGTCTCCTCCAGATCGCCGCAAGGACACGCCCAAATGACGCATACCTGCAGTACCAGCTGGGCGTGACGTACAAGAATCTCGGCCAGCACGAGACCGCCGTCCATCACTTACGGAAGGCGGACCAAATGGGGATGCAGGGCGAGGGCCTCGAAGCGCAGGTAGATCTCCAGGCCACCCTGGCGCAGTTGGCCCTGGGAGCGGATGACTATGCCGAGGCGGAATTGCGGGCAGACAAAGTCCTGTCGCTGATGCCCGGCCACGTGGTCGGATCGTTCGTCAAGGCGATAGCATCGATGTATCGCAAGCGGTGGGAGGAGGCTTTGCCGGTTCTGGAAAACCTCGTCACGTCGGAGCAGTGCCACGATTCCGTCCGGCCCCGAATCCACGTGCTGCTTCAACACTGCGCCAGGCAGGCAGCCTGACTCAAAGTCCGCCGGGAAACACCCCTACCGGACTCAGCGACGCATGCCGGACACGTCGAGCACCCGCCTTGGCGTCGAACCGGGGAATGCCCACCAGGAGTTCTTTGCGTTGGTGAGGATCCAATCCTTGGCTTCGGCTGCCGTTTGTTGCTTGCGCTTTCCGAAGTACAGAGCGACAGCGCCGGTGACATGTGCCGCCGAGGCCGACGTGCCGTCCATGAGGTATACGCCACCGACATTTGGAGCCAGGGAAGTAACCAGCAATCCGGGAGCGACTATATCTACTCCGGCACCGTGTCCGGAGAAGTCATCCATGCCAAAGAATCCGGCACCTACCGTGATTGCCCGCTCCTCGTGAGCAGGCGTAATCGTATCGATGGGACCACCGTGATTTCCGGCGGCCACGACCACGGCAAGACCGGCGTCTAACGCAGCCTGGACGGCGAGATCCAGCGAGGTGTCCTCGGGCGTCCCAACATCCTCACCGAGAGAAAGATTGATAACGGCTTCCATCTCGGGGCTGGCCTTTTTGGCTGCGATGACAGCCTCAATGGCCTGAATCACCACGGAGACGTCCGCGGTCCCGGACGAGCCGAATACCTTGAAATTGTGGACTCTCGCACCGGGAGCGACGCCCACTATGCCATCCTTGTCGTCGATGGCGGCGGCAATGCCGGCGATGTGGGTCCCGTGCCCCTGCAGGTCATCTGCCGTTGGGTCCGTGGAGAAGTTGCGTGACTCGACCACGTTGATGTCGGGATGTGAGACACCGGAGTCAATGATGTAGATGTCCGCATCCACGCTACCGCGTCCGTCGCCGGACCGGGTATAACTCTTGTCGGCACCCACCTGTCGGAGCGTGGGCGGCAACATCTGGCCATCCGGGTCCAGGGCAAGCTTCTGAACGGGGCCTTTGACGGGAAAGTCGGGTTCAATCCAGGCAATGTCAGGATCGGTGGACATCTCCGCAGCGAGCGCATCAAGTTCTGATGAGTTGACGAGGATCGAGAAGCCGACAAATGCTTCAAGGAACTCGTATCGCTCTACGATGGCGTAGCGCTCCAGGAGGGCGTAGCGCTCGAGAATCGAGTAGCGCTCCAGCAGCGAATTCGGGGAGACGGCGAAGACCAGTGCGGTCTGGTCGCCATCCTTTCCCGCGGTCTGAGCTCTCGGCACGAGATGCGCGTTTCGAAACTTGTCCTCGGAGACGGGATCAGGCTCGACACTGACAGGCTGTTGGCAGGCCGAAACGACGACCACGAGGAGGAGCAGGCTGAGGAGGCGCATTACAAAGCGGTGTTAAATCCGAACCGGGGGTATCGGCCGAAATACCGCAGGCCTTAAGCCGCAACCAGCGGGGGCGAGTTCACCCCTGGACACCTGGCGCCTCGAAAACCGGAAGAAACAGGAGGACCTCCTTGTGCGAAAGGGGGGACTCGAACCCCCACGTCCTTACGGACACTAGATCCTAAATCTAGCGCGTCTACCAATTCCGCCACTCTCGCAAGCGGCAAAAATATACACCGACCCGGGAGACCTGCTGTGTGACAAATGGTGGAATCCTTGGGGGGCGATGGCTGCCCCGGGTGTCTGAGCAGTGGAACCGCCTCTGAAAGGTCCGGTTTGCTGCCACCCCCCAGTTTGTGTCTGCATGATTCGAAGTATTCTCGCCGTCCTGGTTCTCGCGGTCGTGCCGTTTCAGGGCGCCGCCGGTCAGGACGTGGATGACCCTTCAAAGGGTGACGCAGAGGCCGTGTTGCCTGAGATGGCAAGCCCGGCCTTGATTCGCATCGGCCCCTGCGTTGGATCGTTCATCGGCGGGGAAGGACTAGCGCTCACCGCCGCCTCCTGCCTTTCCGCGGCCATGAACTCCCGTCTGGATGCCGGGCAATTCTGGTCGAATGCTCCGATCGATGGCGCGGCCCTGCCCGACGGCCCCTATTCCCTGGAGATGGTCTACCAGCCCAGCGAACAGGCCGTCGACCTCGGAAAGCGGGGCGTCTACCCCAGTCACAGACTGGACTTCGCCCTGATCCGCATTCTCGACGGAGACGGACCCGTTGCCTCGGAAGTACACCTTCCACTGGCTCCGAACGGGCACGTCGGGACTACAAGCTTCTTCCTGGGGCTGACCGACAGCCTGGTAACGGAGCGTCAGGCTGCCTGGCCCTCCGGATTTCCGCTTAATGGAACGCTGGCACCGGCCTCCACCAGTTTCTATGACCTCTACAACGCGGTGCTGGGCCGTAGCGCTACGCTGCCCGGCGAGATTGCAGACTCGCACCCCTCGTTGGGTACCCGCTTGAACTACGCGGTAGAGGGTCTTCGCCCCGTACCGAGCGGCACGCCGTTGGTCACGGAGCACTTTGAAGTGATCGGCATCGCCGTAGATCACACTGAAGCCCCACTCCCTTCGCGCACCATCATTGCATCCACGGATGCCCTCTTGGAGCTGTTGTCCCTTGCTGACAGCAATTCCGCCTTGCTGGAAGAATTGCGGCAGGGTACCAGAACGACCAAGTCGACCTACGAATGACCAATCGCCTTCTGCCCGTTGCGGCCTTCTTGATTCTGGCCATCCAGGCCTGCGCACCGCCGGTACAGCTGGTCCAGGTGACTAATGCTCCTGTGCGCCAGGCGCCAAACGTGGTCCAGGAAGTGGCCGCGGTTGAGGCGCCCGTAAACCCGTACGAGGGTGTGGAAACCGGACGCTTCGACACCGGCAAGATGTGGACGTTTGACCACCCGCCGATCGACTACTTCCGCGGGGAGTACGACATCGCGGCGGATTCAGTCTGGTTCGCCAAGGCCCGCGCAGCCTCTCTTCGTTTCAGTTCCTACTGCTCGGCCAGCTTTGTGTCGCCGGACGGCCTTGTGATGACCAATCACCACTGTGCCCGAGAGAGCGTCACCGAGGTGTCCGGCGAGGATGAGGCGCTGCTGGAGAACGGTTTTGTGGCGAAGGACCGCAGCGAGGAGCGTAAGGTTGAGGACCTTTTCGTCGACAAACTGGAGGCCATTCGCGACGTCACCGCCCAGATATATGAGGCGGATCGCATGGACATGCCCGAGGGTGCCCGGGCTGCTGACCGGGATCGGCGGGCTACCGATCTGGGCACGCGCCTGACGCGGGAACTGGAGGCAGAGGACTCGACCCGCTTCGTGGAGGTGGTCCCGCTCTACAACGGGGCGCAGTATGCGGCCTACACATTCAAGCGCTACAAGGACATCCGCCTTGTGATGGCGCCGGAACTGCAGATCGGGTTTTACGGTGGCGACGAGGACAACTTCACCTATCCCCGCTACAACCTGGACGCCGCGTTCTTCCGCGCCTATGACGCCTCAGGGAATCCGGTGAAGCCGGAGCATTACTTCTCGTGGTCGGCTTCCGGAGCCACTGAGGGAGACGCGGTGTTCGTCGTCGGGAATGGCGGCAGCACGAGTCGCCTGAATACCGTCAGCCAGTTGGAGTACCTGCGAGACGATGAACTCCCGGTCACGGTTAAGCTCCTGGAGCGGCGTACCGAGGTGTTCGGTGGGTATATCGCCGAACACCCCGAGGACGTAGAGCCGTTCGATCTGGAGAATGCGCACTTCTCAATTCAGAACAACCTCAAGTCCCTCAAGGGGCAGCTGGCAGGGCTTGAGTCAGACTGGCTGATTCCGCGTCGCGGTGCCGCCGAGTGGGCACTCCGCGAGGAAATTGCTGCATCAGACTCCCTGTCGAAGGCCTATCGCGGGCTCTTTGATGAGATCGATGCCGTGCAGGGCTCCAAGCGCGCTTCACTGGGTACGGCAGGAGCCTTTGCGTACTTCCTCCATCCGGCGATGGGCTCTCGAATCCTTGGGCGCGCCATGTATGGGTATGTCTACACGCTTGTACGCCAGCGGGGAGCACCCCCCGAGCAGCGGAAGGAAATCAGGGATGAGGCGCTGGAGATAGAAAGTTTTCCGCCTGAGTTGGAGAAGCAACTCATCGCGCTCAGAATTGAGGAGATCGAACGGGCACTGGGCCCGTCGGACGCCAGCGTGAAACGCCTTCTGGGTGGCCGCACCGCGTGGGAGGTAGCGTCCATGCTGGTGGACAGCACGGCGCTGGGCGACTCAACGGCCTTCCGGAAACTGCTTGACGAGAACTATCTGAACAGTGGTGATGCGTCGGTAGCAGCCATCGAGGTCATCGGTCCGCTGTACTTCACGCAGAGCCAGCAGCTATCGAGTTTCGAGGAACGGGAGACCGGCCTCAACGCACGTCTGGGTCGGGCCCGGTTCGCCGTCTACGGTCGCGATGTGGCCCCGGACGCCACGTTCTCTCCGCGCATTTCAGATGGCCGCGTGCTGGGTTACGAGTCCTCAGGGGTCCCCGTGGCGCCGTTCACCACCTACTACGGACTGTACGGACGGTACACGGCGCTGGGGCACGATTCCCGTTGGGCCCTGCCCGAGCGCTGGGTGGATCCACCGGAGTCCCTTGACCTGAGCGTTCCGCTCAACCTGGTCACCACCAACGACATCACGGGTGGCAACTCGGGGTCTCCGCTGGTCAACAGCAATCTTGAAATCGTAGGGCTGATCTTCGATTCCAACATAGAGGCCCTGCCGAACGAGTTTCTCTACACGGATGTGGAAGCCCGGGCGGTCTCGGTAGACAGTCGGGGCATCATCGAGGCCCTGGAAGAGATCTACGGGGCGGGGTGGCTGGCCGCGGAGTTGACGGGGTCAGGCGCGGCAACGGGTTCGGGCTCGCCGGTGGATGACTGAGGTCACGCCGCCGGTCCTCGAACCACGGCCTCGACGGCCGGCGCTACTCCGGTAAGGTCCACCACCGACTCAAACAGGCCGGCTCCGGGCCCCAAAACCGCCAGCGGCACCTCGTTTCGCGTGTGGGTCTTGATGGACAGGTCCTCCAGGTTGCCGTGGTCCGACGAAAGCACGATCGTGAGGTCGCCGGGACGGTGCGAGGCCAGGTGAGCTAGCAATCCGTCCAGGGGACGTAGAATTCGATGAGCCGACTCGGCATTCATGGCGTGCCCCGCCTTGTCCGTGTGGAATACCTCCATCATGGTGAATGCGTGGTCTGAGGACAGCGCCAGCAGCCGATCTCCGGCCTCCTCAGGTCCAACTACATCGACAGGAAGTCCCAGTTCGTTGGCCAGTCCGGCCCCGGTGACGTCGGCGGCGATGCCACGGCCTGCTTGCAGGTCCTCAATCGTCCTGATTCGAATCCCGGCGTCGAGACAGGCTCTTGTGGTGGTCGGCCAACGCTTCGTCCGGTTGACCCAGTTGAAGAACCTGGGTGGGTAGGCATTGGCAAAGGCCGCACCGCGATCAGCCAGCCTAGCGAAGAGGCTTTGCTCCCGAAGAACGTCTCGGGAAGCGGAATGTGGAAACGGGCCGTAGTGCCGGCCGGCCAGCTCCACGCAATTGACGCCGGTGAACAGGGAGGCTTGCCCCGTCCCGGACTGCGGGAGTCCATTCATCCCCAGGCAGGCATCGATGCCCCGAAACAGGCTGTCAGGTTCTGACACCCCGGCGCTGGCTCCGGGGCTGGTCCAGCGCCTGCCGGATGACAAGGCCTCAAACCCGGCCCACGGGTTCGCAAAAGGGTTGGCCAGCGCGTCATCAGCCCCGAGCCCGATTCCGTCTACGAAAATGAAGAGGATCCGACCGCTAGGGGGCATGATTGGCGGGGTTGTGGCGTACGATGATCCGCAGACAGAGAGGCCAACTGCTTATCATACGGGCCATGAAGTCCTTCATTGATTCGATCCGGGAAAAACTACGCGGTGGAGCGGCCCGTCAAGAGGGGCGCCCAAGCTGCAATGGGCTTGTCCTTTCGGGTGGTGGTGCCCGGGCGGCCTACCAGGCCGGAGTACTCCGGTTCATCGCGGATGAGTTCCCGGAGGCGGAGTTTCCAGTCCTCACGGGCGTGTCGGCGGGCTCCATCAACGCGGCGGGCATCGCAAGTGACGAGGGTTCGTTCAACGCCGCCACCTCCAAGCTTGTCCATTGCTGGAGCAGCATCAGGTCCGAGGATGTGTTCGTCGCACCATCTTCGGCCAGCCTGCTCTGGAGGGCGGTCACCGGAGGGCCGGACGAGGCGGCCGGGGAGATTGTGCCGCGCCACGGGATCGTGGATACCTCCCCGCTTCGGGAATACCTCTGCCGGATTCTGAACGCCCCCGACGGCAATCTGGAAGGGATCGAAGAGAACCTGGTTCGCCAGAGGCTGCGAGCGCTGGCCCTGATCACCACCAACTACGCCACCGGGCAGACGGTGTCCTGGATCCAGGGGGCCAGCACGCACGGCTGGGAGCGGCCCAACCGGGTTGGCGTCAAGGTGGACATCACCGTGGACCACATCATGGCGTCCACATCGCTCCCATTCCTTTTCCCGGCCATTCCCCTCGGTCCTGCCTGGTACGGCGACGGCGGCATTCGGCTGGCTGAGCCCCTGAGCCCCGCCATTCACCTGGGAGCCGATCGCATCATCGCCATCGGGACCCGCTATGATCGGTCCCGCCGCGAGGCGGATGTCCCTGCCACGCACGGCTACCCGCCTGCTGCCCAGATCTTTGGCATCCTCCTCAACGCGGTCTTTCTGGATCGTCTGGATCAGGATGCATCCATCCTGGCCCGGTACAACGAACTGCTTGATCGCATGCCAAGAAAGGATTGGGGATCAATGCGAAAGATCAAACTGCTTCTTATGCGGCCCTCGCAGGACCTCGGGCGCATCTCGGGCGAGTACCAGGCCGAGTTGTCGGGCATCCTGAAGCTCATCGCACGGGGGCTCGGTTCGAAGGACACCAAGAGCCCGGACTGGTTGTCGATGATTCTGTTTGAGCCGGCCTATACCGAGCGGCTCATTGACATCGGCTACACCGACGCGCGGAACAGGCGGGATGATTTTGAGCGCTTCTTCGGGGAAGCCGAGGCCTAGGCCGCCCGGCCTTACCGTGGGGCGCGGGCCTTCGCCCCCGAACTCCGGCCGTTTCCCACGCGCTTCCGCCTGGAGATCGTCAGGCTCAGGCGGGTTCGTCGGGATCCAGCGCACCCAGAAACGGGAACAGGGCGTCGAGCTCAACCTGGTTCAGCGGCGCCCCGTCAATGAGAATCGGCACCACATAGAACTCGGCTTGCTCGACCACCGCCTGGGACAGCGCCGTGAACTCGGGAAATCCGGCGGGGACCTCAAGTCGCCGCTCGTTGTCGGCGGTGATCAGCAGACCGTCACGGCGCACGTCAACCGATGAGGCCGCAATCCAGTCGATGCGAATGCGCTTCCGCCGGTAGTCATAGCCCACCACCTCGCGGTCGGAGATCTTGACGCACCAGACTTGGCGGCGGATGCGACTCCAGTATCGGTAAAGCGCGGCCCCGGCCCAGCCCCAGGCCCCGGCAACCACCAGGACAGCCGGGAAGATGGAATAGGCACCCATCACCGATGCCACGAGGACCGCGCCTGAGAACAGGCCAAGTGCCGCCGCACCCAGCGCATGGCGTCGCGCCGCCGCGCGGGTTACGCGGTTGACGTGCTCATCGTCGAATACCTGATACCAGTGGCTCATTCCCTTCCTCCAATCCCACTACGGCCGGGGATGGAGATATGATACACCGGGGGACTTTCAGGGCGCGTCAGCAGGGAGGCACACAACGAAAAAAGGCCCCCAGACGTAATGTCCGGAGGCCTTTTGGTAGTAGCGGGGGCAGGACTCGAACCTGCGACCTTCGGGTTATGAGCCCGATGAGCTACCAGCTGCTCCACCCCGCGATCGAGCAAAGAACATAGCCCTGACAGGCCCACTATTCCAACCTGCATCGGGCCGCGAGATCAACATTCATCGACGCTCCACGCGCCCCACAATGTGGAACGGGTTTTGGGTGTCACCGAAGTACTCTGTCACGCTCCGGCCGGTATGCCAAGATCCCTGCTCTTCGCCACGGCGCTATTCGCGCTCAGTTCGTGTTCTCCCGCACCCGGGCCCAAGCTCATCGCCATTACAATTGACGATGCGCCGGTCACCAAACCGCTCAGTTATTCCGATAACTGGGAAAGAACGGTCGTGACGGACAGCCTCACCGGAGCCCTGCTTCGCCATGGCGCTCCGGCGATGGTATTCGCCATCGGTTCTGATCTTCAGGTCCCCGAGTTGGCTTCTCTGGTGGGCAACTGGACCACGGCCGGGTTCACGATGGCCAATCACAGCATGAGCCATCGATCCTTCAACACGCTCTCCCGGGAGCAGGGAGTCCTTGAGATGAGTCAGGCGCAGGCCGTGCTTTCACGGGTGGTGGCACCCGAGGGTCGGAGTCGCTACTTCAGGTTTCCCTTCCTGGAGGAAGGCCGGACACTGAATGACCGCGCATTCTGGCTGAGTGTCCTCGATTCGATGGCGCTCACGCTGGCTCCGGTTACCATCACCACCGACGACTGGCGCTACGACAACGAGTATGCGGCGGCCGAGGAGGCAGAAGACTGGGATCGCCGCTACCGAATCGGCCAGGAGTACCTGGAACATGTGCGGTCTTCCATACGGCACTGGGATGACCTGGGCGGGCAGCTATTCAAGCGCAACGTGAGTCACATCCTGCTCCTGCATGCCAACCGGGTGAACCGGGACTATCTGGGACACATCCTGGCTTCTCTTGAGGCGGACGGATTCGAGTTCGTCACATTGGCCGAGGCTCTGGAGGATGAACTCTACGAAGAGGACGTGACCTGGATCGGCCCGAGCGGGGTATCCATTCTGGAGAGCATCAAGCAGTCCCGATTGGCGAGCGGCACTTTCTCTTCGCGGTGAATCGTCTTTGCCTGAAAGTCACCGCGGCGTGACCGTCCCGGCGGTCGGGTAGTGAGAGCGAGGTCGTATTATCGGACGTGTCAGTTGACACGCTTCCGTCGTACCTACCTACCGCTCTGCATGGCCACCGTTCACCCTTTCAAGGCAGTGCGACCGAATGCCGACGCTGCTGCCGACGTCGCCTCGGTTCCTTACGATGTAATCAACAGCGCTGAGGCCCGCGACCTGGCTGATGGCAATCAGCGCTCGTTCCTCCACGTCATTCGGCCGGAGATTGATCTTCCGCCTGACGTGGACGAGCACGCAGATGTGGCCTATGAGACCGGTGCCAAGAATCTGCGCGCCTTCGTCGCGGCGGACTACACCCTGCAGGAGGCCGAGCCCAGTGTGTACCTGTACCGTCTGGTGATGAACGGGCGCAGCCAGACGGGAATATTCGCGTGCGTCTCCGTGGCCGATTACGACGCGGATGTGATCCTGAAGCACGAACTGACGCGGCCTTCGAAGGAGGACGACCGCACGCGGCACATTCTGGAGCAGCGCGCTCACGCGGAGCCCGTCATGCTGACCTTCAGGGATGTCCCCGCCATCGATGCCCTGATGAGCGAGTGCATGTCCGCCCAACCGCTGTATGACTTCGAAGCGGAGGATGGCGTGCATCACACGGTTTGGCGCTTCCCATCCGCCGCAGAGGTGGTGGAGGCGTTCGCCAGAGTTCCGAACCTCTACGTGGCCGACGGCCATCATCGCTGCAAGGCGGCGTCTCGAGCCGCAGCGGAGGTGGGAGGGGAGACCCCGGAAGCCGGCTACTTCCCCGCGGTCCTGTTTCCGATGGGTCAGATGAAGATCCTGGCCTACAACCGCATCATCCGGAAGCTTCCCGTGGACCCGAGCCAGTTCCTGGCGCAGCTGGAGATCCGGTTCGGCGTGCAGCCGGACGTGGCTCCGGTCCCGATGCGGCGTGGTGACATCCGAGTCTACCTCGACGGTACGTGGTTTGGCATCAGCCTGCCCGAGTCCGAGCGGGAAACCGTGGCCGATGGTCTGGATGTCGGCCGCCTGACCGAACACATTCTTGAGCCCATGCTGGGAATCACCGACCCACGCCGGGATCCCAACATTGATTTTGTGGGTGGCATCCGGGGTACCGCAGAGCTTGAGCGACTGGTTGATGGCGGCAAGGCAGAGATGGCTATCGCCATGTACCCCACGAGCATAGAAGAACTGGTGGATGTATCGGATGCAGGCCTCTTGATGCCTCCCAAATCAACCTGGTTTGAACCGAAGCTTCGTTCCGGACTACTGGTACATCTGTTTGACTAGACGCCCCTGAGCCATGACGATTCTCGTAGCCGACAAGCTCTCCCAGACGGGCCTCGACCGGATGCAGGCCGCCGGATGCACGGTCATTTCTGAGCCCACCCTCAACGGAGACGCACTCGTGTCCGCTCTGGGAGCCCACAATCCGGATGTGCTGATTGTGCGGTCCACCAAGGTCCCGGATCCGGCGCTCGCCGCCGCCGCCGATCTGCAGTTGGTCGTTCGGGCAGGCGCAGGCTACGACAACATTGATGTCGCCGGCGCCTCGGGTCGCGGGATCTTCGTTGCCAATTGTCCCGGGAAGAACGCAGTGGCCGTCGCAGAATTGACGATGGGTCTGATCGTTTCAGTGGACAGGAGAATCCCCGACAACGTGGCGGATGCCCGGAACGGGGTTTGGGCGAAGGCTACGTACTCCAAGGCCGACGGACTCAAGGGTCGGACGCTGGCGCTGATCGGCCTCGGCAACATCGGCAAGGCGGTGGCGCGGCGCGCGAAGGCCTTCGGAATGAATGTGGCGGCCTGGAGTCGGTCGCTGACGCCCGAGAAGGCGGGCAAGCTCGGCATCCGGCACTGTGCCTCCGTTCTTGAGGCTGTCGATGGGGCAGACATCGTCTCCCTGCACGTAGCTGCAACGCCCGACACAGCGAGCCTTGCCGACCGGGCATTCTTCGAGACCATGAAGGAGGGGGCCACGTTCGTCAACACGACGCGGAGCAGCGTCGTAGTCGAGGACGCTCTCTTCTGGGCGCTTGAGAACCGAGGCATCAAGGCGGCACTCGACGTCTTCGCTGAGGAGCCCGCTGCCAAGGAGGGCGCATTCGAGAGCCGGATGGCTCAGCATCCTTCGGTATACATCACGCACCACATTGGCGCCTCTACAGCCCAGGCCCAGGAGGCCATCGCCGAGGAAGCGGTTCGCGTCGTGATGACCTACGCTGAATCCGGTGAAGTCGTGAACTGCGTCAATTTGGCTCAGGCCAGCGATGCGACGCACCAGCTTACGGTCAGGCACCTGGACCGCGTGGGCGTACTCGCTGCCGTCCTTGACGAAATGCGTCGCGCCGAGTGCAATGTTCAGGAGATGGAAAACCTCCTCTTTTCAGGCGGCGAATCGGCCTGTGCCTACATCCGCTTTCAGGGTGGCCTGGATGACGCGGTTCTGGAGCGCATCCGACAGCACCCGGACATTCTGGCGACTTCCGTCGTCACCCTCTGATTCCCTTTCAATTCCAACGCCTCAATACCGTGCGCGTCCACAATTTCTCAGCAGGCCCTGCCGCGCTTCCCGAGTCGGTCATTAACGAAGTACGGGAAGAACTCCCGGTGTACCGGGACGCTGGCGCTTCCGTCATGGAAATCAGCCATCGCTCACCGCAGTACACGGCCATCGCCGAGTCTGCCCGAACACGGATGCGGAGTCTGCTTGGAATCGGTGACGATTGGCATGTGCTCTTCCTCCATGGGGGGGCATCGACGCAGTTCTACCAGGTACCGCTGAACTTCCTTCCTGAAGGCGCCACGGCTGACTATGTGGACACGGGAGCCTGGTCTGCCAAGGCCATCAAAGAGGCCCGATCAGTGGGGAACGTGAATCTGGCTGCCTCCTCCAAAGAGGGCAACTACACGTTCATTCCGAGCCGTGGTGACTGGGACGTGACGCCCGGTGCCGCCTACCTGCACTTTACGTCGAACAACACCATCCACGGGACCGAGTATCACGTGGACCCGCAGGTTGAAGCCCCGCTGGTTTGCGATGCGTCCAGCGACTTCCTGAGCCGCCCCATTGACATGGCGGGCTACGGCCTGATCTACGCCGGCGCGCAGAAGAACCTGGGCCCAGCGGGCGTTACCGTTGTGCTGGTTCACGACAGTTTCCTGGCCAAGCGAAAGGACGGAGTTCCTACCATCCTGGACTATCGGACCCACGCCGAGAAGCTGTTTCATACGCCGACCGTGTTTGCCGTCTACGTAGTGGAGAAGGTTCTGGCTTGGATCGAGGCTAACGGGGGACTGACCGGGATGGCTGCCCTTAACCGTGAGAAAGGCGCGCTCCTTTATAACCGCCTGGACCGGACGGATTTTTATCGCGGCACGGCCCGTCCGGACTCCCGGTCCCTGATGAACGTGACATTCCGTTTGCCAAGCGAGGACTTGGAGGCCGAGTTTGTCCGGGAAGCGGCCAAAGCTGGCCTGGCTGGTCTCAAGGGGCATCGGAGCGTCGGAGGCATTCGTGCCTCCACGTACAACGCTGTCGGCATGGACTCAGTCAGTGCTCTGGTGGCGTTCATGGATGATTTCGAGGCGCGACGGGGCTAGACTGATTGCCCCGCGGGGATAGGTTGGCGGCGGTGCGGGGGAATCCCCGATTGCGCCCACATGGGATGCGGTCTACCTTTGAGCGCCATTGGAAATCCGGCCCAAAGAACCCGCATGTCCTATACCATCGGTGTGCCCCGGGAAACTGCCCCGGGAGAGCGTCTTGTATCTTTAACACCTGAGGTCGTCGGTCGTCTCTCCAAAAGTGGAGCCTCCGTACGCGTTGAAAGCGGCGCTGGAAGCGCTTCGTTTCACTCCGATGCGGACTACGAGGCCGCCGGAGCGGAGTTGGTCAGTCGCGATGACGCCTTTGCCTGTGACATTGTCACAAAGGTTCGTCCGCCTGACTCCGACGAGATAGCCAAGCTGTCCTCCGGATCGGTTCTGGTAGGCTTCCTGAGTCCACTGGACAAGCCGGCCATCGCCCAGGAGCTGGCCAGCAGGGGGGTGACGGCACTCTCCATGGAGCTGGTGCCCCGAATTTCCAGGGCCCAGAAAATGGATGCGCTCTCCGCCCTGAGCGGTATCGCTGGCTACCGGGCGGTTCTGGAAGCGGCCACGCTGCTTCCCCGGTTCTTCCCGCTGCTTACCACAGCTGCCGGGACGGTCAAGCCGGCGAATGCCCTGGTACTGGGTGCGGGCGTTGCGGGCCTCCAGGCCATTGCGACCGCTCGGCGTCTTGGGGCCCGAGTCTCGGCCTATGACATCCGGGAGGTCGTTCGCGAGGAGGTGCAGAGTCTCGGCGCCACCTTCGTGGAGCTGGAGATCGAGATGGAGGAAATGCAGGACTCAGGTGGCTACGCGAAGGCCCTGGTGGCCGAGAAAGCCAAGCAGCAGACCAAGCTGCTGGTGCCCTTCATCGGAAAGAGTGACGTCGTGGTCACTACGGCCCTCATTCCGGGTCGGCCAGCGCCCACGCTCATCACTCAGGAAGCTGTCGAGGCCATGAAGCCGGGCTCGGTGATCATCGACATGGCCGCGCCCAACGGTGGCAACTGTGAACTGACGAAACCCGGAGAGACCGTGGTTCACAACGGCGTGAGCATTGTCGGCTCCACCAATCTTCCGGCGGAGATGCCCGTCGATGCCAGCCAGCTCTATGCGCGCACGGTGCTGGCCATTCTCAAGGACTTTACCTCGGAAGAAGGCTTTACGCCCAACTTCGAGGATGAAGTGTTCACCGGCGCCTGTGTGACACACGGGGGCGAGGTGGTACACGAGCGCGTCAAGGGTCTGCTACAATCTGACTGAAACCCATGCTAGACAACATCATCGTTTTTGTGCTGGCGGCCTTTGTGGGCCGTGAGGTCATCAGCAAGGTGCCCCAGACCCTGCACACCCCACTGATGTCTGGGTCCAACGCCATCAGTGGCATCACCGTGGTCGGGGCCCTGGTGGTGGCCGGCATGGTGGAGGGGAGCCCGTGGGCTACCTGGATCGGGCTATTCGCCCTGGTTTTCGCGACCATCAACGTCGTGGGCGGCTTTCTGGTGACGGACCGGATGCTGCAGATGTTCAAGAAGAAGAAGAGAGGCTGAGGCAGCAATGAACGTTATCGAACTCATTGACGTCGCCTACCTGGTAGCCGCCGTCCTCTTCATTTCCGGTCTCAAGCAACTAACGTCTCCGGCCACGGCACGGCGAGGGAATCAACTCGCTGCCGTGGGCATGCTGATTGCCGTTGTCGCGACGCTCTTCGTCAGGCAGATTCTTACCCCTGCACAAATGCTGGGCGGCCTGGTGGTTGGATCAGCGATCGGCGTCTTTCTGGCCAAGCGGGTCGAAATGACAGGCATGCCGGAGCTTGTTGCAGCTTTCAACGGCTTCGG
>JABDJZ010000141.1 GCA_013003255.1 Rhodothermales bacterium | reverse complement strand
GCTCTACGCGGATGCCGTGACGGCGTGGCGCGGCGATTTCCCGGGCGCGGACCAGATCCGAACCGATACAGGTGCGGAACTCCGGCTTGGACTCGGTTCGTTCTATCTGCTGCCTACGGCGGTCTTCATTTCCGGGACCTACGGCCTGGATACGTTTGACTTCCAGCTGGATGACGGCTTCGTCACGCCCGATGGGCGATCCAGCGTCCAGTACGGCGGCGGCATGCAGTGGCATGCCGGTGTGCTCTTTGGTTTCGACCTCTTCTGATCCGGTAACCCGATGGATCTCACGCTCATACTCGCCGCTGCCGTCCTGATGATGGCCGTCGGTATTACGTTCCTCTATTTCCTGCTGGGAAAAAGGCCCGGGCACAAGCCCGCCGACGCCACCGAGTGGGTCGGTGCGCTGCTTTCCGGTGCCCTGGTCCTGTCATCGCTCGCGCTGATCGTCATCACGCTGCAGGCGTCCAACGCGCAGCCGGTCATGTTCGTGGCGGAAGGCACCGACCAGCCCGAAATCGTCGACATGGCACTCAATACGGAGGCCGGGAATTTCGCGTTCAAGGCCGTCGATACGGGTGAAGACCTTGATCTGGAGCAGCTTCGCGGCAAAGTGGTGCTGTTGAATTTCTGGGCCACTTGGTGTGCCCCGTGCCTTCAGGAGATTCCGGAGTTGAACCGGCTGGCGAAGAAGTACCCCGATGATCTGGTCGTGCTCTCTCTTTCCGACGAAGACACCAACACGCTCAAGGGGTTCGAGGACTTCCTGTCCCTGGACACGTTCTCCGCCAATGTTGAGCCCGGGACCCCACTGCCCGCCCCGTTTGCCGACGCCTTTACGATTCGGCCGACCTCCTTTGTAATCGACCGCGAGGGGACCGTTCGGCGCTACCTGCTAGGGCAGCGCAGCTTCGACATTTTCGAGCGATTCATCACCCCCTACCTGTAGCCATGCGCGCCATTCTGCTCGGTTTGCTGTTGTGGATGCCGCTGGCGGCCAACGGCCAGGTCCTCGACGCCGGTGATCCTCCGGCCATGGCCGAACTGCGCGCCGAACTCCTGCGCGGGCCGATGGCCCCCGAGGCCGAATCCTGGTTTCCCGGTGCCCGGGCCCAGGGCGCCCGCAGCATTCCACTGGCCTCCGGCCTCTCGGCATTGGTACCCGGTGCAGGACAGGCGTACAACCGCACCTGGACCAAGGCCGCGATTGCGCTCGGCCTCGAGGCAACTGTCTTTGCCGTTTGGTCCATTACCCGGTCCCGAGGACTGTCGGGCGAAGATGACTTCCGGGCGTTTGCGCATGCCGAGTGGGACCCCGTGCAGTACGGGCGATGGCTCAACGACTACGTGACCTACCTCCAGCAGGAATTTGGTCATCAGGTTTCGGCTCCGCCGGCATCCGCTCCACTGGAGATTGATTTCACACGTCCCGAGGCGTGGTCCTCCAGCGAGCAGTCTGCGGTAAACGCCTACTTCAACCAGATTCAGGCAATCGAGCGCCAGGTATTCCACCCGGAGACGGGGGCCACGTTCTCGCACCAGCTTCCGGATTTTGCGGACCAGCAGTATTACGAGTTGATCGGCAAGTACTTCCAGTTTGCTCCCGGCTGGGAAGATTACCCTGCCTGGGTGCTATCGGATGGCTCATTCACGCCGGCCATCGACCCGGAGCAGACGGGCCCCGGAAACACGAAGCCCAACGTCTCGGCCACGTTCTACCGCTACGCGGAGGAACACGCCGCCGCGCAGGACCTCTTGCGTACGGCTTCCCATCTGTCGAGCCTCTTCGTGGTGAACCACCTGCTGGCCGCCATTGATGCCGCGGTGACCGCGAAGCTGCGGAATGACAGGATTTCCACCGCGATGACGCTGGAGTATCAGCAGTTCGGACCGCCCGCGCCCACCGTCTCGCTCCGCGTGCGACTCTAGCGTCAGGGGCCGGGCCGTAGCCCCGCCGGAGCGCATTGCTCCGGCCGCTTGCTTTCTAGGCCCAACCGACTGTTTCTTGGCGGGCTCGGCATGTGCGACATGCCTTCGGTCCGCGCCTGACTCCTGGGCAGGCCGGTCTATCTCGAGAACACCCCCCAAACGCCCGCTTCCATGGCCTGGTACAAGAAACTCCACTGGCAGATCATCGTCGGCCTCGTTCTCGGCGTCGTGTTTGGCATTTTTGCCGCAGCCTCGGGGTGGAGTGGGTTTACCAGCGACTGGATCGCGCCGTTCGGCACCATCTTCATCAATCTGCTGAAGCTGATCGCCGTCCCCCTCATTCTGGTGTCGCTCGTCACCGGTGTGGCGTCGCTTTCGGACCTGAAGAAACTGTCCAGAATTGGCGGCAAGACCATCGGGATCTACATGGCCACAACCGTGGTCGCGCTGATCATCGGCCTGGCCATCGTCAACATCATGCGTCCGGGCGATACCGTTCCCCCGGAGATGCGGACGCAGCTGGAGGAGACCTACGCGCAGGAGGCGCAGGATCGTGCGGGTTCGGCCCTGGCGGCCGTGGAAGAACGCGGGCCGCTTCAGCCCATTGTGGACATCGTGCCGGAGAACTTCTTTGGCTCCGCCTCGAGCAACCGCAACATGCTTCAGGTGGTGTTCTTTGCCATCTTCCTCGGGATTGGGATGCTGATGATTCCCAAGGCCCAGGCCAAGATTCTGTACGATGTCTTTGAGGCAGCGAATGACCTGGTGATCAAGCTGGTGGAGATCATCATGCTGATGGCGCCGATAGGTGTATTCGCACTGATGGCAGATACCATCACCTCAATCGCCGGCGACAACCTGGCCGACATCGTTGAACTGTTGGCCGCCCTGGGTTACTACTGCATCGCGGTCCTGCTGGGGCTTGTGATCCACATGGGGATCACGTACTCGGCCATGCTGAAATTCCTGACGCCCTTCAGCATCAAGGAGTTCGCGCAGAAGATCATTCCGGTCCAATTGGTGGCCTTCTCGACCTCCTCGAGCGGTGCGACACTGCCCGTCACCATGGAGATCGCCGAGAATGAGCTGGGCGTATCCGAGGAGGTGTCCTCCTTCGTGCTTCCACTCGGCGCGACCATCAACATGGATGGGACGGGACTCTACCAGGCTGTCGCCGCGGTATTCATCGCGCAGACACTGGGGATGGGACTTGATCTGGCCGCACAGTTGACCATCGTGTTCACGGCGGTTCTGGCCTCGATCGGTACGGCCGCGGTTCCGAGCGCCGGCATCGTGATGCTGGTCATCATCCTTGAGTCCGTGGGCGTCCCAAGTGCTGGAATCGCGCTGATTCTCGGCGTGGACCGAATCCTGGATATGTGCCGGACCGTGACCAACGTCTCGGGGGATCTCACGGTGGCAACCGTCGTGGCTGCCTCGGAGAACGCGCTCAACGCCAAGGCGGCGTAAGCACCGCAAGGCCGGCGCCCCGTTCTTCCAGGCAGCGGGTACATCGCGGGTTTTGCCGGCGCCACCGCTGTTGGCCGGACTCAATCTGATAATCCGTCACGCGGGTTCGGACAGAGTTGTACCCGCTTGAGATTACCCGGCCACCGCGGGTAATGGCTCAAGATGAGGCAAAGTCCCGGATCGGGACTTAAATCGGGACTACGCGGCCTGAGGATTCGGACTCCGAAATCAGAGCGTCAGGGCAGTAACACATTTCGGACATCGTGTCGCAGAGTCTGGTCCCGTCGCCCGAGTAGGGGGGTGTTGGCACCAACTTCGTCAGGGAATGGCTCAGTTCCTTGACATCCTCAACGGATTCCCAACCGGAGACGAGGCCGCCCTGCACCCGCGGACAGCACCTCACCGGAGTCGGACCGCCCAAACGCACAAAATCCCCACCCACCTTTCGGTGAGCAGGGATTCAGTGGCGCGCTTGGGAGGATTCGAACCCCCGGCCTCTGGAACCGGAATCCAACGCTCTATCCAACTGAGCTACAAGCGCAGACCGTCAAGGTAGCGCTTGGCGTTGAGGGTGGTCAAGGGATGGTTTGTGAGCATAATCCGAAACCGTTCCCGCACTGCGCTACTTCCTGTCGATGTACTCAGACACACGGTGTCTGCGCAAGCGGGGCCCCAGAGCCTCCCTATGGACGACAAAGCCCTCATTCAGCTCTTCGAAACGGACCCCGAACGCGGTTACCAGGAACTCCTGGATCGCTACACCCCGGTCCTGCTTCGGATGATCCGTCGGTTTCTCAAGGATCCCGATGACATCATGGAGACCTATACCGCCATTTGTGAGCGGCTCCGCAACAACGATTTTCAGGCCCTTCGCAACTTCCGGATCAACAGCGAACTGACACCCTGGCTCAGTGTCGTGGTAGCCAATGCCTGCCGTGACCGCTTCCGCAAGCAGCGGGTGGTGTCGGCACCGCAGTCGGTGATCTCGAAGCTCACCGATCGCCAGAAGCACGTATTCAAGTACTACTACCAGGATCAGCTGCCTCACGAGGACATCGCGGAGCTGATCAAGTCCAACTACCGGATTCCGTGTACGATGGCAGACGTCACCAAGGACGTTCAGCGCATCAACGAATTGCTCTCGGTGAACAAGCGGTGGCATCTGCTTGCAGCGCTGCGGGCCAATCGCCCCACGGTGTCCTTCGAGGACCTGGCGGAGGCCGGAATCCAGCCGGTGGATCGTTCCACGCTGCTGGATGCCCATGGCGACGGGGTGGACGAAGAGAACATCGCCGACCTTCAGCGCGCCATTGGCAGCCTGGACGCCGAGGATCAACTGCTGATCCAGCTCCGCTATGAGCAGGGCATGCGGGCGAACCAGATTGCCAAGGTGATGAAGTTCGACAACCAGAAGTATGTCTATACGCGGCTTCGCACCATTGTGAACCGCCTGCGCCGCCAGATGACCGGGCGCTCCATCCGCAACGGCGTGGCCTGAACGCTACCGACCCTGCCGCTGCTCGTGCAGCGGTGAAGCACGAATCAGCGGCTCTGACCGAACCGATGCGCCCGAGGGGACCAACCTTTCGGGCGCATCCGTATTATGGCGGCCACCCAATTGCTACCCATGCATACAGAGACCACGGCCGACGGGCCCGAAGAGACGACGCCATTTTCCTTCCCGCTGGACGGGTGGCTTGAGCGCCAGCGATTCGGTCCCGGGCTGACCATCTTCTTCGGCCTGATTCTGGGCTTCCTGGCGTTCCAGGGGATTTCCCTCGTGGTGATGCTGCTCGCCATCGTCGCCACGAGTGATCTGCAGGATCTGGTCGCGTTGGATCCGAGCACCCTGGTTGAGACGTACGCCAGCGAACTGCTGGTGGCCAACACGGTCGGACAGTTCCTCGGACTGCTGGGCCTGGGATGGCTCTTCGCAACCCTGCACACCTCCCGACCCGCCGAGATGCTGCGTATTCGGGGTACGAGCGTGCGCCTGGTGGTACTGTCGCTCGTGGGACTGGTCGCCCTCTTCCCGCTGGTGCAGTGGGTGGGTTCCATGGTGGATGCACTCCCGTGGCCGGAGTCCATTCGCCGCTTCGAGCAGACCCAGATGGATCTGCTGGAACAGGTGCTGGCCACCGATCTGGGGTTCTTCTTTACGCTCTTTACCATGGCCATCACGCCCGCCCTGTGCGAAGAGGTGTTCTTCAGGGGCTACATCCAGCGCCAGTCTGAGCGCATGTTCTCAACCTGGGTGCCGGCCGTGGTCTTCACCGGGGTGGTCTTTGGACTGTACCACATGCGTCTTACCCAGGCCGTGCCGCTTTCCATGCTCGGCATCTACATGGCCTATGTGGTCTGGGTATCCAGGAGCCTGGTGCCCGGTGTGCTCGTGCACCTGGCCAACAACGGGTTTGCCGTCACGCTGGGGGCGTACATTTCCGCCAGTGAAACCCTGTCGGTGCAGGACCTGGAATCGATCGACTTTCCCGCTTGGGTGATCATCCTGTCTGCGGCGGCGTTTACCTTGGTGGTTCGAGCTCTGCATCGCGATACCCGCAACAACACGGAGAAGAGTCATGGCCAAGCCGCGCACATTTGAGGGCTGGGAAGCCGTCTACAGTTCTGGCACCGACTACGAGGCGGATCTGGTAAGGGACCGTCTGGACGATTCCGGCATCCCCGCCGTGGTGTTGACCCAGCGTGATCACGCGTTCAACCTCACCCATGGCGAACTCTCCAACGTCCACGTCATGGTGCCCAAGACGGAGCTTGAGGCGGCCCGACACATCCTGAACAGTGAGCCGCTCACAGACGAGGAATTGGCCGAGGCCGCCATGCAGGCAGACCCCTCCAGTCCGCCCGACGCACCGCCCGGAAACCAGGCGGACAGCGGCGCTGAGCATATCAACCTGAGCCCTCCGGCGGGGGACGCGTGACGCGGATTCTCACGGCTCTGGTAGGCATTCCGCTGTTTGTCGGCCTCACGTGGCTCGGCGGATGGCCGTTTGTCGCGTTTATCGGGGTCATTGCCCTGGCCGGGCAGAAGGAGGCATTCGCCCTCTTTGGCGGAGAGACCGCGACTCCCGGCAATCTGGCGGCATTCCTGGCAGCCCTCTCGATGGTAGTGGCGCCCGCATGGGGGCCGGCAATCTGGCTGGTGGCACCGCTTGGAATTGCCTCCCTCTCGTGGTTCCTGGTTCGCGCACCGGGCGGACAGCCTCTGGCTGCGCTTGGCGGTGCCATGGCGGCCCTCATGTATCCGGCGGCCTTCTTGGCCTGCCTGGTGCTGGTCCGAATACCGCCTGCTCCGGTAGTCTGGGATCCCTTTGTGGTGACCATGGGTCTGGTCATCCTGATCTGGACGGGTGACACCGCAGCCTACTACGCCGGTCGGACGCTGGGCAAGCACAAACTGGCTCCGACCCTTTCGCCCAAGAAAACCTGGGAAGGCGCCATCGGCGGCGGTGTTGGTGCCATGGCCGTTGCGCTCCTGCTCTCGTCCGTCTGGAGCGGTGGACTGGCGATGCCTCACTGGTTGGTACTCGCCGGGATCGTGGCGGTCTTCGGCCCGCTGGGTGACCTCTTTGAGAGTGCTCTGAAGCGGGCGGCAGGAACGAAGGATTCAGCGTCCATTCTCCCGGGCCACGGCGGTGTGCTGGATCGGTTCGACGCACTGTCCTTTGTGGCACCTCTCGCCGCCGCCTACCTCCTGGGACTCGCCTAGTTACGCCCGAATTACCCACATCGGGCCGGAAACTCGGAACGATCTCACACATCTTACCTTCAAGCTGACCAGATTGAAGGGAGAACGATGGGCATTTTCATCCCCGGGAAACGGGCGACCCACCGACGATTTGCTTACGAGCCGCGCTTCTACGACCCAGAGAGGGAAGAGAAGCTCAAGCGCAGGATTCGAATCAAGTCCAAGGTCCAGCGCCGAGGTCCGGCAAAGTCTGTGTTTTTGTTGGCGCTCGTGATGCTCGCCGCCTGGATCTACCTGACCCTGTGACACTCCATACTGAATGACAGAAGGGACCGAGGAGATTTCCGAGGCGGATGCCAGCATCATCCGCGTGATGCCTGACGTGCTGGCCAACAAGATTGCGGCGGGCGAAGTCGTGGGGCGTCCGGCCTCTGTGGTCAAGGAACTGGTCGAGAACGCACTTGACGCAGGTGCCGGCCGGGTTCAGGTGCTGCTGGGTGACGGGGGACGATCGCTGATACAGGTGATCGATGACGGCTGTGGCATGTCAGCGCTGGATGCCGAACGATGTTTTGGACGCCACGCCACCAGCAAGATCCGGGAATTTGAGGATCTGGATCGCATTGCCACGCTGGGTTTTCGCGGCGAAGCCCTGGCCTCCATTGGCTCGGTGGCTCGGGTGGAGTTACGCACGCGACGGGCAAAGGACGATACCGGGACCGCCGTGCGGGTTGAAGGGGGGAAGACCGTTTCGACCGAACCCTGCGCGCAACCCGCCGGTACGTCGATTGCCGTGCGCCAGCTCTTCTACAACGTTCCGGCTCGACGCGCTTTCCTGAAGACGGATGCCACCGAGGTGAGCCATGCCGTCGACACGGTCCAGGTGCTGGCGCTGGCCAATCCCGCGGTGACCTTCTCACTCCACGTGGACGGCCGCGAGATTCTCGATCTCGCCGCGCGATCGGAAGCTCCGGCAGAGGCGCTGGCCGGCCGGATCCAGGACTTGTTCGGGCACGAACCGGGCGGTCTTCTCTGGGTGGACGAACGGACCAGTTACCTATCCATTTCGGGCTGGGTAGCGCAGCCGGAGGTTCGCAAGAAGACGCGCGGAGAGCAGTTTCTGCTTGTAAACGGACGTCCCATTCGCAGCCGATACCTTGAGCACGCGGTCTACAATTCCTACCGGGGCCTGATTCCTGAGGGCAGCTTTCCGTTCTTCGTGCTGAATCTCGAGGTGGACACCCGTCACGTGGACGTGAACGTGCACCCGACCAAGGCGGAAGTGAAGTTCGATGACGAGCGCGGCGTGTACAGCATGCTCAAGGCCGTCACCGGGCGCGCGCTGTCGCAGGGGGCGGGTGTCCTGCGCTTCGACGAAAGCGCGGTTGATCTGTTGGCGGGATCGGGCGGTGACGGGGAAGGGTATCCCGGACACGGGAGCCAGGGGACTCCGAATCCCTTCGGCGCAGGCGGTCCTTCCGGCCCCCACAAGCCAAGGCCGGGTTCGCTCGACCTGTCGCTCTACGCGCCCCTTGAGGTGAATGACTCGGGCGCGAAGGACCCAGCTACGGAATCCGCGTCGGAGTCCGACGGGATGGTCTGGCAGATGCTCGGCAGCTACATCGTGGCGCCGATCCGCTCTGGACTGCTCATCATGGACCAGCATGCGGCCCACGAACGGGTGATCTTCGAGCGCGCCGGCAAGGCCCTGGAAGACGGCTTTGGCCTTTCGCAGCAGCTGCTCTTTCCGACCGTGGTGGAGTTCAGTCCGGCCGACTTTGCCCTTCTGGAGGGGCTGTTGCCGGACCTGCGGGCGATCGGTTTCGATGTGGCCACACTCAGTGGTCGAAGCGTGATGGTGCGCGGTCTGCCCGCCGACATTCGCGCCGGTGACGAGCACGGCGTCCTGAGCGAGGTCCTTGAGCAATACAAGGTCTTTGCGCAGCGGCTGCAGCTCAAACCGCGGGCCCTGCTGGCCAGAGCGCTGGCGCGTCGTAGCGCGGTGCCCAGAGACTCCCGGCTCGATCCCAAGGAGATGCGCTCTTTGATTGACCAACTGTTTCAGTGCGCGGAGCCCTACACCAGCCCCAGTGGCCAACCTACCCTGATCCGCATTACCGGTGATGAACTGGCACGCCGGTTCGGGCACCGGTCGTGAGTGCATCTCTGAAGCTGGATCTGGACGCCCTGCCTGATGGCCCCCTGCTCGTTGCCGTTTCGGGCGGCCTTGATTCGGTGGCGCTGGCACACGCTCTGACCAAGGCGGAGAGGTCCATCACGATCGGTCATGTCCACCACGGAATCAGGCGGGAGTCCGATGAGGAAGAACAGCTGGTCCTGGGACTTGCTGCTGACCTGGGTGTCGGTGTGCGGGTTGCCCATCTCCAGCTGGATACTGCGCGGACGGGTTCGCTACAGGAGATCGCGCGCAATGCCCGGTATGCAGCCCTGGCCACCATGGCCAATGATCTGGAGGCCGTGGCCGTTGTCACGGCGCACCACGCGGATGACCAGGCCGAGACGGTCCTGATC
>JABDJZ010000136.1 GCA_013003255.1 Rhodothermales bacterium | reverse complement strand
AGCGATGGTCAGGGCCATGGGCCTGGACAACGTGGATGTGTGGAACGGTCGGGCAGAGGCGTGGGACGGTGCCTCGTCGTACTTCGTATCCCGGGCCACGGCACCGCTTCGAAAGCTCTGGCAGTGGTCCCGGCGTGCGGGAGTATGGGCAGGTGAAGGGGTAGCGACTCCTGCGCGAACTGAAGGATCGGAAGCGGCGCAGAGCGAACAGGAGAAGGGCCAGCAAGCTGGCCATGAGACCTCAGATTCTCCACGCGGCGCCGTCCCGGAGGCGCGCCTAACATGGGAGCGAGGCCTAATCTGCCTCAAAGGGGGTGACTTGGCCAGAGAGATTCGCCAGGTCAAGCGGGAAGTAGTGGAGTGGCCACTGGTAGACGTAATTGACGGCGAGCGCTACGCCGGGAAGTATATTATCCAGATCAAACCGTAGCGACGGAACGAGACGGGATCAAACCCCTCGCGCGCTACAGCACCCGCCAAAAGCAAGCAGCTTCCGAAACACTCATGGGCAACGAAGAGCGAAGGATGAACCGCACCGAGCGTCTATTCGCGCTGGTTCTCCTGCTCCAGAACAAGCCGAACATGAGTTCGCGAGACTTGGCCGAGCATTTCGGTGTGAGCCGCCGGACGGTCTTCCGGGACCTCAGGGCACTGACCGAAAGCGGCGTACCGCTCACATACGCCGATGAGGGGGGCTACGAGATTCTCGAGGGGTACCAGCTACCACCGCTGATGCTCACCGCCCGCGAAGCGGCGACCCTCCTGATGGGCACGGAGTTCATGAAGCTTCAGTCCGAGGCCTCACTACGAGCCGATGCAGACCAGGTCGGGCTCAAGATCCGCTCGGTCTTGCCGCGGGAAGTGAAGGACTACATAGACAGCCTGCGGGAAAAGACGGTCCTGGATCCGTACTGGATCCATGCTGCGCAGGAGGAGGCCAAGGCAGATGAGGGGCGGTGGTACCGCCTGAGTGAGGCCGTTGCGAGGGAGCGAAAGGTCATCATGGAGTACTTCGTGGGATCGCGGGGCGAGAGCACCCGACGAACGGTGGATCCGCTCGGCCTGGTATACTACGTGGACCACTGGAATCTCATCGCCTTCGATCACCTTCGCGGGGAGGTTCGCAACTTCAGGCTCGACAGGATAGAGACCATGCACGTGCTGGCGGAAGGCTTCACCCGCCCCGAAGGGTTTGATCTTGTCCGGCACCTGGAGGCCAGGGGCGTGCGCCAGTCTTCGACAGAGATCGTGCTGCAGTTCTCTCCGGAGGTTTATAGGCGTGCCAAGCAGGGAATCCCCGCACGACTGGACGAAGAGACCGTCACCGTAGATGCCGCCACCGCTACCTTCCGATTCGACAATCTGGAGTACGTGGCCGCATGGCTGATCCGATTCGGCACCGAAGTGAACGTGGTCAAGCCGCCGGAACTGCGGCAGGCACTGGCCGACCTGGCCATGCGCGTGGCGGATGCCAACCGGTAGCTTCTAGACGGGTGCGGCCTCCGAACCAACCCCACCCTCGGAATCACTGGGACTCCGCGAGCCGCCGGAGCCCGCAGGCACTCCAGCCACGGTATCGGCAATGCCACGGAGCAGCTTCAGTGCGGTATCCAGATCAGCGACATCCTGGACAATAGCCCGCAACTTCCCGGATCTGCTCTCCTTCAGCGCCACCCGGTTGTCGAGATCATTCAGCGTGGCCAGGAGTGGCTGAAAGAAGTTCTCAAAGAAGTACGGATCCTCCGTATCACTGGGAATACCCAGGAAGAGCCGCTGATTCTTGTAGACCACTCGCGGAAGCCTTAGCCGCTCGCCAATGATCTTGAGCAGCGCGGAATCGAAGAGGCCTTGAATGGCCTGTTCAACCGGTCCGAATCGGTCCGCCAACTCCGCCTGAAGGGCAGCAAGTGCCTCCTCGTCAGCAGCCTCGGCCATGCGTCGGTAAATATTGAGCCGTTCGACACGATTTGGCAGGTACTCTTCGGGGATGAACGCGTCGAGGTCAATCTCAACCGTGGTCTCGCCCGCCCGAGGGGCCTGTTGCTCCTCAAACAGATCACCAAACTCCTCGCGTCGAAGCTCAGCCACTGCCTCGTCCAGGATGCGGTGATACGTGTCGAATCCGATGTCCTCGATCACGCCGCTTTGCTCCGCACCCAAGAGGTTACCCGCTCCGCGGATGTCCAGATCACGCATGGCAATCTGAAAGCCGGAGCCCAGGTCAGAAAACTCTTCGACGGCCTGGAGTCGTTGCCGAGCCTCACGGGTCAAACCGTGGATGGACGGAACGAGGAGATAGCAGAACGCCTTCCGATCCGAGCGACCCACGCGACCACGGAGCTGGTGCAGCTCGGCCAGGCCGAAGTGGTTCGCCCTATCAATGATGATGGTGTTCGCATTGGAGATGTCGAGACCATTCTCGATGATGGACGTGGAGACCAGCACATCCGCCTTCTTCTCGACGAACTGGCGCATCACTCGCTCCAGCTCGGGACCCTTCATCTGGCCATGGCCGACCACAATCCGAATGTCCGGTATGATGGACCGGAGCATGTCGGAGACCTCGTAGATGGACTGGACGCGGTTGTGAATGAAGAACACCTGGCCCTGCCGACTGATCTCGTACAGGATGGCATCGCGGATCAGGTCCTTGCTGAACGTGTGGATCTCGGTAACGATCGGCTGCCTATTGGGAGGTGCCGTGGCAATGATGGAGAGATCACGCGCTCCCATCAGAGAGAACTGGAGAGTTCGCGGAATGGGCGTCGCGGTCAGCGTCAGGGTGTCGACGCTCACTCGCATCTCGCGGAGCTTCTCTTTGGCGCCCACGCCAAAGCGCTGTTCCTCATCCACGATGAGCAATCCTAGATCCTTGAACTTGACGTCCTTGGAGATGAGTCGATGGGTCCCGACGACAATGTCGACCTTGCCCGCTTCCAGATCGGCAAGCACCTGCTTCTGCTGCGCAGCTGACCGAAACCGCGACAACTGGGCAACGCGCACAGGGAACTGCTTGAGTCGCTTCAGGAAGGTCCGTTCATGCTGGGCGGCCAGGATAGTTGTTGGAACAAGCACAGCGACTTGCTTGCCGTCCTGAACCGCTTTGAAGGCAGCGCGAACAGCCACCTCCGTCTTGCCAAATCCCACATCGCCGCAAACCAGGCGGTCCATGGGCTGGCCGTCCTCCATGTCTTCCTTGACCGCCTGCGCCGCGGCCCCCTGATCGGGGGTGTCCTCAAACTCAAAGTTGGCTTCCAGCTCGCGTTGCCAAATGCTGTCGGGCGAGAACGCGTGGCCCTTGGACTGCTTTCGCTTCGCATACAGCTTGATCAGATCCCGGGCAATGTCTTTGACCCGGCTCTTGGCCCGGGCCTTCTTCTTCTCCCACTGGCCGGACCCCAGCTTGGTCAGCTGGGGCTGGTGACCCTCCTTTCCCTTGTACTTGTGCAGCTTGTGGAGGGCGTTCACATTGACGAAAAGCACATCGCCATTGTGGTAGACCAGCCGAACGGACTCCTGTTTGCGGCCGCGAACCTCGATCTGCTCCATCCCCGCAAACCGACCAATCCCGTAGTCAATGTGAACCACAAAATCGCCCGGGACCAGCTGGTGCAACTCCCGCAGGCTGATGCCGCCATACCGGGCCTTGGCCTTCCGGGCCGTGGGTCGGTGATACCGATTGAAAATCTGGTGGTCGGTGTACAGCGCCTGCCTCAGCTCCGGAAGCTCAAACCCCGCGTGGAGGCTTTCGACGGTGAGCTCTACATCCAACGCTTCCAGATCCGCTTCCAGAAGCTCGCGAAGACGGGTCTCCTGTCCGCGCGAATCGCAGATGATGCGGGTCCGCCAATCTGCGCGACGGTTGACAGCCAGGCGCTTTCGCAACTCGGCGAGTGACCCGTTGAATACCGGCTGGGGGACTGCGCCGAGGTCAATGATCTCATCCCCGGACTCGCCGAGAAAAGACCCGGTGATCATGCGTCGGGAGGAAGCCAGAATACGCTCCAGCTCGACCGGCGTAACGTACCAGAAGTCAGGACCCGGCGGAGGCTCTTCGACCTCCAGCTGTTCAAAGAGACGGGTCCAATCCTGATGAAGTGCCTCAGCGGTCTCGCGCACGTTCGCGGGATCCACAATGACCAGAAGCACGTCATCCGGCAAGTACGCCGAGACAGGCGAACGCAGCCCGTCGGACGAGGCATCCAGGTTGGGTACCAGGCGAGCCTTGCTCAGCCGGCTTACCGAGCGCTGGGTATGGATGTCGAACTCGCGAATGGAGTCCACCTCATCGCCGAAATATTCCAGTCGGATGGGGTAGTCGCCTACAAAGGGAAAGACATCAAGAATGCCCCCGCGCAAGGCCAGCTCACCGGGCTGCTCCACAAACTCGACGTGTTCAAAACCTGTCCGAACAAGCTGCTCAATGAGGCCTTGAGGAGGGGCCGTGTCTCCAACGGTAAGCGTGATGGTGGACTGGGCAAGCGACTCCGACGCAGGCACCTTCTCAACAAAGGCCTCCGTGCTCGTGACCACGATTCCCGTCCAGCCCTCACGCAATTGCTCCAACACATCGGCCCGCTGAATGGCGGGGGCTGGATCAGCTACGTGCTCAGGGTCGAAGGGCCGATGATCCGAGGGGGGGAGCAGTTGAACATGGGAGTCTCCGCGGAGGACCTGCTGCAAATCACTCTCGAGATACGCCGCGGCATCCGGATCTGGCAGAACGCACAGAATGTTGGTCCCGCATTCCACAAGGTCCGCCAGGAGAAAAGCGGCCGACGATCCGGCAGCACGCCGCAGTTCAAGCGTGGAAGTGGGAGCGCTGGAAGCTACCCATCTCCGAAGCCTGTCGGCGGCATCGGACTCCCGAATAAGGTCGTAGAGATTTCGAAGGGCCACGGCTCAGAGGGATAACGTTCGTCAGGCGCCGGCCAGGGCGGAGGCAATGGCCGGACGGACAAACCCGTCGGCGGCTTCAAGGTACCCCGCGGCCTGTGCCTTGGAAACGTTGCCCAGGATCATGACCAGCGCCGTCTTTACATGTCCGTTGGTCTGAGCCAGTACCGACGAAGCCTCCTCGTAGCTCAGGCCGGTGACCATCATCACAGTGCGCTTGGACCGCTCAACCAGCTTCTTGCTGGTCATCTGCAGATCCACCATCATGTTCTCGTAGACCTTGCCGATGCGCACCATGGAGGCGGTAGTCAGCATGTTGAGGACCAGTTTCTGTGCGGTACCACTCTTCATGCGTGTGGAACCCATGATGACCTCGGGCCCCACCACGGGACACATCGCGACGTCCACCGGAATGTTGAAAGACTCGCGGGGTGTGCAGGTAATGAAGAGGGTCGGGCATCCAATGGACCGCGCATACTCCACGGCACCCACCACGTAGGGGGTCCGGCGGCTCGCGGCAATCCCGCAGACCACGTCAACCGGACGGACCTGGATTCCGTCCAGATCCCGCTGCCCATCCTCCTTGCGGTCCTCGGCTCCTTCCTGGGAGCGAAACACCGCCTCGCGGCCACCTGCGATGAGTCCCTGAACCTGCTCGGGAGGCGTCCCGAAGGTGGGCGGACACTCGGAGGCGTCCAGAATTCCAAGTCGCCCCGAAGTGCCCGCACCCACATAGATGAGGCGGCCGCCGGCGCCAAAGGCGTCGACGATGAGGTCCACGGCCCGTGCGATGTGCGGAATCTCACCGGACACCGCCTCGGCCACACGTTGATCCTCTCCGTTGATGACCCGGAGGATGCCCTCGGTGTCCAGGGCATCGATCTGCATCGAGGCCGGATTGCGTTGCTCGGTGGCCAGGTCCTTGAGTTCGGCAAAAAGCCGGGCGCTATCATCCATGTTGCTTGGGTTCGGCATCAGGGCCGGTAAAGATGTTGCGGTCTGACCCGCTGCCGGATCCCGAACGAATCCAAAGGGCTCGCGTTCTCCGCCACCCCATCCAAGCCAATGGAGATTCGGTCACTTCACATTCGGGGCGTTCGTGCCCACGCGGATTCGCAATTCGAATTCACTCCTGGCGTCAACCTTCTCCACGGGCCCAACGGGGCTGGGAAGACCAACGTCCTGGAGGCGGTCCACTATGTCTGTCTGGCCAAGAGCTTTCTGGTCAGTTCCGATCGCTACGCGCTTCGGCGGGGCGCTGAGCAGATGCAGATCGAGGCCGAGTTTCACACGGACCGACGCGGAGACGAGAAGGTTCGCTTCATCTACGTACCGGGGAATGCCAAACGCGTGCAGGTGAACGGCGCACCGCTGGACCGCCTGGTGGATGTGGTCGGTCGCTTCCCGATTGTCGTGTTGGCGCCCTCGGACCACAAACTGACTGAAGAGGGCCCCGATGAGCGAAGGAAGTTTCTCGATACGCTACTGTGTCAGGCGTCACCGGCATACCTGTCTGCCCTCGTAGCCTATCGCCGGGTTCTGAAGCAACGAAATGAACTACTGGGTCGCCGAGCGGGAATGCGTCGCGAAATGCTGGCTTCCTACGATGACGCGTTGACCCGCCACGGGAGCCGGTTGGTGGTGCGCAGGGCCCGCTTCGTGGAAGTCTTCAGCCGCCATCTTGAATCAGCCTACGCACTGATGGCGGAAACCACCGAGCGTCCCACCATCGAGTACCGGACCTTCGCGAACAAGGAGGCGCTCGCGGACGAGGAGACGCTGAAGGCAGACTACCTGGAGCGGCTGGCGCGCCGCTTTCCGGACGAGACGCAGCGGGGCATCACCCTGACGGGACCGCACCGCGATGACCTTGTGTTCCGACTGGACAGCGAACTGGTCCGTCGATATGCCTCGCAGGGCCAACACCGCACCTTCGTGATGGGCCTGAAACTGGCCCAGTACTTCTATCTCCACGAGCAGTTGGGCGAACGCCCGCTCCTGTTGCTGGACGACGTCTTTGACACACTGGATCCTGGTCGCATGGCCACCATATCCGATCTGCTGGCCGGAGACGCCGTGGGACAGACCCTGGTGACCTCGGCACGATCTGATGTCTTCGCGGACGTTCTACCATTCGACGGAAACGCGGCCAGCTCCATCCCGGTAGACACCCGGTCGCAAAACGCACCCGAACCCCAGACATGACTCCCTTTCTTCGCTCGGCGATCCCGACCCACCGCGTCCTGGTTCGTACGGTACTGACTCCGCTGATCCTGGCGATCCTGATGTTCGACCTTGCGGGGTGCGTTACTACGGACAAGAGTCTGGTGACGGGGCGCAAGCGTGCCTACGGATACAGCTGGGCACAGGAAGTGCAGCTGGGCCGTGAGAATGACGCTGCCATCATTGCGCAGTACGGACTCTATGACGATCCCGAACTGACGGCCTACGTGGATCGGCTGGGCCAGGAGTTGGTGACCTACAGCGAGGCTCGCGCCCCGAGTGCCCCGGAGGAGGTAAGGCAGACGGAGTTCTTCTTTCGCGTCCTTGATTCGCCTGTAGTGAACGCGTTCGCACTTCCGGGTGGCTACATCTACGTGACGCGGGGACTCATGGCGCACCTGGATAACGAGGCCCAACTGGCCGTGGTGCTTGGTCACGAAATCGGTCACGTAGTTGGGCGCCACGCATCCATTCGGGCGGCCAGCCAGACCTTCGGACAGGCCCTGCTTCTGGGCGGTGCCGTCGGTGGGCAAGTGCTGCTTGGCGGTGATGCGGCCTCATCGATCCTGCAGGGTGGCAGCCAGGTGGCCCAGTTGGCATTCCTGAGCTACGGCCGCGATGATGAGCGCGAGTCTGATGATCTGGGGCTCAAGTACGGTGTGCAGGCCGGGTACGATGTGGACCATGCCGCGGAGTTCTTCCGTTCTCTGAAGCGCCTGAGCGAGAACGCGGGCCAGTCCATTCCCAGCTTCATGTCCACGCACCCTGATCCAGGCGAGCGCGAAGCCACGATTCACGCCCGGGCGGCCGAGTGGGAAGCCACGCACGGAGAAGGCAAGACGGGTCAGGCCGAATACCTGGCACAGATCGACGGCATCATGGCGGGCGAGAACCCCCGAAACGGGTTTACCCAGGATGGCGTGTTCTACCATCCAGACCTGGCCTTCCAGTTCCCCGTGCCGGCCGACTACCAGCTGATCAACCAGCCGTCACAGGTTGTGATGGTCGCCAGTGATCAGGGATCCGCCATCCGGTTCTACCTGGAATCCGGCGTCTCCTCACCACGCGAAGCTGCCGAGCGGTTCGGTGCACAGGAAGGCGTGCAGGTGGTTCAGTCCGGCATCGGCAGCGCGTACGGCCTGCCGGCACAGTACGTCATCGTGGATGCCGCCGGACAGGATGGGAGCGTTACGCGGGCCCGAGCCCAATACATCCAGTACAACGGGCGGATCTACGCCTTCCTGGGCCTGGCTGCCCAGGCCAACTATGCCGCCCGTGAGCCCGGATTCGTGCGCGCCATGCAGGGGTTTGCTCCCCTGAGGGATCCCGCGGTCCTGAACGTGCAGCCGCGGATCCTGCAGGTTCGGGAAATCACCACGCCCGCACCGTTTCAGAATCTCATCCCGAGCGGTGGTGCCGGAGGTTTCACGGCACAGGAACTGGCTATCCTGAATCAGGTGGAGTTGAACGAAGTGATCCAGGCGGGCACCCGGCTCAAGTTCGTCAACTGAGGCGGGGGCTGGCCGGGCCCGCGTCAGTCCTGATC
>JABDJZ010000126.1 GCA_013003255.1 Rhodothermales bacterium | reverse complement strand
GAACCATTGTGCGCCGGGTAATCGACGAGTACCGCAGTGCGGGGAAGGTGGTCGTGGTAGCGACCAATGATGCCGCAGAGGCGGCCGAATGTGATCTGGCCTGTGCCGTGGCGCCTGATCGGGCGGCGGCGTCGTGACGCCCGGCAGCGGGCCACTGGCAGACTCCCGGCGGAAGGCCACAAGCTGACCCCCGGCCACCCGTCCGCCTCAAGGCGCGCCCGGCCGGCGGGACACCGCCACACTCACCCCGCAGACCTCGGCCGCGCCTGCACCAAGTAGAGCCCGGGCCGCCGCATTGATCGTAGTCCCGGTCGTGACCACGTCATCGACCAAGAGCAGGCGCATCCCGGCTACCGCCTCAACAACCCGGAATGCAGACGGGCCCAGCGCCCGGCGGTCCCGGGATGACCGGTGGGTCTGGGATCTCCCGGCCTCGGTCCTCAGCAGGGCCCGACAAAGAGGCTCCTCGCAAAGGCCGGCGACCCCGGCAGCAATCTGTTCGGCCTGGTTGAACCCCCGTTCGCGCAACCTGACGCGGTGCAATGGGACGGCAACCACCGCATCGAAGCGTTCCCCCGCAGATACCCGTTCCCTGGCCTGCGCTCCCATCCACGCTGCCAGCCCGGGCGCGAACCGGTACTTGACTGCATGCAGGGCTTCGCGACAAGGGTTCGCAGGCTCGGTGTACCACGCGGCCCACAGGCGGGATACCCCCGGCGAGAACATTGGGCACACGTCCGCCAACCGGTGCGGGTCCGGGTCGGACAGCTCCGCCAAGCAGCGTGCGCAGAAGGGGGCGGTCGGGGCCTGAGACGAACCCGGCCGCTGCGGGCAGGCCGCACAGGTCTTCGGGAACAAGGCTGCGTTCAAGTCCCTGATCGGGTTCCAGCGCAGTGACCGCGTGTTTCCTCCGAAGGCCCTCTGCCGGCCGGGAAGGGGAGAAACGTTGAAATGACGGCGGGTCCCGGTTTCAGAGCCGCCGGCCCTCCGGTTGGCGATCAAAAACCCCGTATACTCCGACCAACGGCGCATTCAACGAAAGGTGTATGGCTACGCGCAAACGAAAAGGGATGTGGATCAAGAACAGCCACACCAAACCCGTTGACATAGAGATGGCTACGCGGAAAGTGCAACTCGCGCCCGGCGAGAAGCTTCTGCTGTCAGCCGAAGAAGTGCGCGACAGCGCTCTCCGCGCGAAACTCCAGGTACGTGCCGTGTCCATCGTGCGTCCATCGACGGACGAGGAAGAAGAGGCACTTACTCTGTTTCTGCGTGGCGAAGGGCCGCCGCTAAGCCCGCCGGCCGATCGCCTGCAGGACGCTCCCGAAGACTAAGCACCCCACACGGCTTTGAAGATCCTCGCACTTGAGCCCTGGTACGGTGGCTCTCACAAGAACTTCCTGGATCACCTGATCCGGCACAGCGAGCACGAATTCCAGACGGTCACGATGGCGGCCCGCTTCTGGAAATGGCGTATGCACGGTGGTGCCGTCACGATGGCCCGAAAGGCGGGGCTCATCTACGACGGCGCCGAAAAGCCGGACCTGATTTTCGCCAGCAGCATGGTGAACCTGCCGGCGTTCCTGGCACTGGCCCGCAAGCGGTTCGGCGATGTGCCCGTGCTCCTGTACATGCACGAGAACCAGTTGACGTATCCGCTTCCGGAGGGTCGCGAGCGCGACCATACTTATGGGTACATCAACTACCTGTCGTGCCTGGCCGCCGACAGAGTGGTATTCAACTCGCAGTACCACTTCGACGAGTTCATGGAGGCACTTCCGGTCCTCCTTAGGATGTTTCCGGACTACACCCACCTGCACACCGTGCAGCAGATTCGCGACAAGTGCGAAGTGCTGCACCTGGGCATGGATCTGAAGGGACACGACGAGCACCGGGCGGCGTTCTCCGGGCACGACTGGGGCCCGGGCATGAAGGCGCCGATCATCCTATGGAATCAGCGGTGGGAGCACGACAAGAACCCGGAGGCGTTCTTCCGGGTGATGAACCGTTTGGATGACTCCGGCCACGAGTTTCGGTTGATCCTCGCAGGCGAGCGGTTCAACGAGCAGCCGGCAGAGTTCGAACGGGCATTCGAGCGCTATGCCGAGCGCATTCTCCACTATGGGTACGCGGACGATTTCGCGGACTACAGCAAACTTCTTCATCGCGCCGATATCGTGGTTTCGACCGCCCTCCACGAGTTCTTCGGCATCTCCATGATGGAGGCCATTTATTGCGGATGTCATCCCCTGCTTCCGAACAAACTGAGCTATCCGGAACTGATTCCGGAGTCGCTCCACGCGCCACTGCTTCACGCCCCCGTGCTGTACGACGACGAGGACGAACTCTACTCGATTCTGGGCAAGATCCTGAAGGGCGACGAACGGCCACTGCCGGTCTCGACGCTGCGCCGGGTGCCCGAGCATCTGGAGTGGAGTCGGCACGTTTCGGCTTTCGATCAGCTGTTTGCAGGCGTGGCGGAAAAGATCTCCGCATGAGTCGAAGCGGGTCGCTGCTCCTGCTGCTGGCCGCTTCATTTCTAGCCGCGGTACCGGCCGCGGCTCAGCAGTTCGTCGAAAGAACGAGTCTCCTGGAGACCCGGCTCAGTGGGATCACGCGCCCCGTCAGCGGCGGCTCGGTGATTGATTTCAACGGGGACGGACTCCTGGACGTCTACCGCGAAGGACTGCTCCAGCGCCAGAAGCCCGATGGTACATTCGAGAACCTGGGCCAGAGACTTGGACTGGATGACCTTGTGGGACGGACCGAGGGCGGCGTCTGGGCGGACTACAACAACGATGGATTCGTTGACTTCCTCCTGATTGATCGGGCGCGTTCGCCTCGCGTGTTCAAGAACTCGGGTCGCTGGTTCTTCAACAGGGCTGAGCGTGGTCTGCAGTTGCAGGATCGTCCCCCGATAACGGCGGCAGTCTGGACAGACGGAAACGGTGACGGCTGGCCGGATCTGTCCATTACAGGGACTTCCGGCACCCAGGGGTATCTCAGCCGGGATGGCGAGTCCTTTGTACAGCGTCATTTTGATTCGAGACTCCGTGGCTGTGGCCTGACCGCTACCGACCACAACGGGGATGGGCGTTCGGACCTGTATGTATCGGTCTGCGATGAATCATCGCCGGCGGATGCCTTTCTTCGCAACACGCTTGTGGGCAGTTATCAGGTGGACGCGAGTGTGATGAGTGTCACCAACGGACGACTGACACGCGGCGCCGAGGTACTGGATTTTGACCGTGACGGAGATCTGGACCTTCTTGTGGCGAATGCGGCCGAGGAGCCCATTGACCCGCCGCGCAGTGCTGTGGACCGGATTCTTCGCAACAATGGGGACGGGACGTTCTCGACCATAATTGGCTCAGGCATTGAAGGCGCCGCGACTGACCAGGCCTGGGGCCTGGCAGTGGCTGATTTCGACAACGATGGGTGGCCGGATGTCCTCGTGACGAATCGTGAAGCTCCGGATATCTCTGCGTCCAGTTATCGGCTCTTTCGCAATCGGGGAGACGGCAGTTTTGAGGCGGCGACCGATTCCGGCCTCCCGGTTACCGGCTTTTCTCCGAGGGGTGTACCCCTGGTGGGCGACCTGAACGGCGACGGTTGGATCGACGTCTATATGGCCTCCGAGGACGGTGACCGGCTCTTCTACAACACGGGCGGCGTCAATCACTGGATCCGGGTTCGACTGCGTGGACTGGCCGGTGACGAGGATGCCCCTACCAATGGCCTCGGGGCCAAAATTGTAGTGTGGTCCGGTGGTTCGGGCCAGGCTGGACAGATTTCAGGCGGCGGCGCCCATGCCAGCCAGCACCACGGTCTCAGCGCACATTTTGGCCTGGGAGCCAACGCGCAGGCTGATTCCATCGTGGTGCAATGGGCCAACGGCACCGTAGACCGTTTCGGGCCGCAGCCAGCCGATCGCGAAGTGATCCTGGAGGAGGGAGGTGCCCTTGGCAGCCCCGTCTCCACCTTTGCGCTCCGGATGCCCGGGCACGAGGACCGGATTGACCTGTCCGACGGAGACATCACGTTTTCCTGGGATGCCGTGTCGGATCCCGGTGGACAGCCGGTGACCTATGATCTTTCCATTGCCGGGCCCGGCGTGGACAGCACCATTACGGGTATCGACGGCACCTCGATAACCGTCACCCCAGACTTCCTGCGCCAGCAGTCCTCCTACTTCTGGACCGTGGCGGCGCGAACCCGCTTCGAGATTCGCTCGGGGACCGAACGTCGGACGTTCCGCTTCGGCGGTGCGAATGCGGCAGCACCTGCCAAGCTCAACATGCCCCTCAAGGCCCTGCGGTCCGGCCAGTTGGCCTTTGCCGACTATGACGGCGATGGGGACCTGGATCTCGCGCTCACAGGGACGGACGGGATTGGCGGTGAAGCCAGGATTTACGCAGCAGTGGACACCCTCTTCCCCGTGGGGGATGTGGATCAGTCCTTCAAGGTGTTCCGCGACACGCGCTCCATAATCCGGGAGGTACGGGACAGCCACGTCTCCTGGACGGACTATGACGGCGACGGAGACCTGGACCTGTTTCTCGCCGGATACTTCCAGGACGTGGACGGTCAGGTCTCCGTGGTGTCCGAGTTCTACGAGAACACGCCCATTTTCCAGCAGGATGTCCAGGGCTCTGCAGGAATTCCTGGCGTCCACCAGGCCGATGGAGACTGGGCCGATTTTGACGGCGACGGTGACGATGACCTGCTGCTCTCCGGAGCCACTTCCGCGGGTCCCCCGTGGAGCCTGATGACCGATGTTCTGGTGAACACAGGGGGGACATTCTCGCCACTGAACTCCGGTATGCAGGGCGTCCGATTCGCCCGGGCCCGCTGGGTGGATCTGGATCTCGACGGCGATCAGGACGTGTCCATCATGGGGCTGGATGCGGACGGAGCCCCCGTGAGTCGACTCTACGAAAACAGCGGCGGTAGCTTCGTCGAAATCCCCAATGCGCTGCCAACGCTCTATTTCGGGTCGATGGACTGGGCCGACTATGATGGCGACGGCGACGATGATCTGGTGATGAATGGCGCCGTCATCTCACCGGACCTGTTCAGCGGACGCGCCTACATCTATCGGAACGACAACGGGGTCCTGACCGACATCGGCGCAGACCGTGACCTGGCTCAGGTAGCGTTCGGTGACGTCAAGTGGGTGGACTATGACCTTGACGGGGACCTGGACGTCCTCCTGACAGGCGTTGGAAACCCCTACGGTGAGCGTGTCGCCACCGTGTATCGCAACGAGGATAATCTCCGCTTCGCCGAGGAATTCCGGATCGCGGGCGTGTTGTTTGCCGCTTTGGCTGTAGGAGACTACAACGGAGACGGCGACGCCGACCTGGTACTGGTGGGCCAGGGGGATGACGGCGACGCCTCCGTGGTATTCCTCCTCAATCTGGTCAACGCCGAGTCCATTCCGGCGGCGCTACTGACGCGATAGGCGTCCGGTCCACCGGTGGCGTCCACGAGGAGCCACCCAGGGCCGACCAAGTCAAGCGTTGTTCGATGCGGGTTGGGCCCGCAGCTACCCCATGTTCTCCACGAGGGCGTTCCCGAACTCGGAGCACTTGAGGAGCGTGGCTCCTTCCATCAGGCGCTCGAAGTCGTAGGTCACCCGCTTCTGGGAGATGGTCTTCTCCATGGCCGAGACGATGAGGTCAGCTGCCTCATTCCAGCCCATGAAGCGAAGCATCATCTCTCCGGAAAGGATCACGGAGCTCGGGTTCACCTTGTCCTGCCCGGCGTACTTGGGCGCCGTACCGTGAGTGGCCTCGAAGATCGAGAGTCCCGTGTCGTAGTTGATGTTCGCGCCCGGTGCGATGCCGATGCCGCCGACCTGGGCGGCCAGCGCGTCGGAGACGTAGTCCCCGTTCAGGTTCATCGTGGCGATGACACCGTACTCCTTCGGACGGGTCAGAATCTGCTGCAGGAAGGCATCGGCGATGACGTCCTTGATGATCGGTCCATCGGGAATCTGGCACCAGGGGCCGTCACCGATCACGGTCGCGCCGAACTCTTCGCGGGCCAGCTCATAGCCCCAGTCACGGAAGCCACCCTCGGTGAACTTCATGATGTTGCCCTTGTGAACCAAGGTCACGCTCGGTGCTCCGATCTCGATGGCGTGGCGGATGGCCGCGCGAACGATACGGTTCGTGCCTTCCTGGGAGACCGGCTTGATGCCGATGCCGGCGGTATCGGGGAAGCGAATCTTTCCGTACTCGTCCGGGAAGGCCTTCTTGAACAGCGACTTGAAGGTCTCGACAGCCTCGGAGCCATTCTCGAATTCGATGCCGGCGTAGATGTCCTCCGAGTTCTCCCGGAAGATGATCATGTCCACGTCTTCCGGGCTCTTGACCGGGGAGGGGACACCTTCGAAGTAGCGCACCGGACGGACACACGCGAAGAGGTCCAGCTTCTGGCGAAGCGCCACGTTCAGGGAGCGGATGCCACCGCCGACGGGCGTCGTGAGTGGGCCCTTGATGGACACGAGAAACTCGCGGATGGCCGTGAGGGTGTCCTCAGGAAGCCACTCGCCGAAGTTGTCCATGGCCTTCTGACCGGCGAACACCTCGAACCATACAATCTCGCGGTCGGAACCGTAGGCCTTGCGAACTGCGCCGTCCAGGACATGCTGCGCGGCGGCCCAGATGTCCGGCCCGATGCCATCGCCCTCGATGAAAGGGATGATGGGCCGTGACGGAACGGAAAGTCCGTCGGCGCCCATGGTAATCTTCTGTCCGGTCGAGGGGGGCGTGAGGTTGTCGTACATGAGCCGCAGTTGCAAGGGTGAATCAATCGGAGTTCGAAACTAACTCGGGCCGAGACGCCTCGCATTGGCCCTGGATGAAATCGCCGGTAGGTCAGGCGCTCGGCTTCATCCGCCCCAGCAGGGATTTCAGTCTGAGCTCCCAGACCTTCCAGGCCGCCTCGTAGACAATCGCACGGCTCATCTTGGAGTCGCCCTCGGTCCGCTCGATGAAGATGATCGGCACCTCTCGAACCCGGAAGCCCAGTTTCCAGGCCCAGTACTTCATCTCAATCTGGAAGGAGTAGCCGTTGGATTTGATGCGGTCGAAGGGAATGGCCTCGAGCACTTTCCGATGGTAGCACTTGAACCCTGCAGTCACATCAGCGACCGGAAGGCGCGTGATCACACGGGTGTAGATCCCGGCCCCGTAGCTGAGGATGAGGCGCGAGAGGGGCCAATTGATCACGCGGACTCCCTTGATGTAGCGGGAGCCGACCACCAGGTCCGCGCGGTCCTCGCGAATGGGCGCAATCAGCGAAGGCAGGTCCGAGGGTTGGTGCGAGAGATCGGCGTCCATCTCGCAGATGCAGGTATACCCATGCTCCAGTGCAAACTCGAACCCGGCCAGATAGGCCGTCCCAAGCCCCAGCTTGCCCGGACGGGACAACACGTGAATCCGGCCAGGAAACCGGGACTTGATCGATGCCACGATCTCCGCCGTGCCATCGGTCGACGAGTCATCCACGACCAGGATGTCCGGATCGTTCAGATCCATGACCTGGTTCAGGGCCGAGGCAATGTTCTTTGCCTCGTTGAATGTGGGAATGATGACGAGGGCGTTCGAGCGGGACACGGGCACGGGCAATTCTGGGCGGCCAGATCCACCACTGTCAGGGCTCGGAGTTCCGGTCCGGAACCAAACAATGCCTCTGACCGTGTTCTGGAAACAGGACGACGGCCCCTCGCACGCGCGACCTGCCCAACGACGGTTCGCCCGTCGCAGATTGCTTTTATTCCATTCAGCATGGCCGTATGACTGGTAGATTTGATTTCGCCAGGGATCTCGTTCAGGAGACCCCCTGGCCCATTCCCCGTCGGGTATTCGTGATCGCCGAGATCGGCATCAACCACAACGGGGATCTGTCCCTTGCCAAGCAGCTCATCAACCAGGCCAAGGCTGCGGGCTGCGATGCCGTCAAGTTCCAGAAGCGGGACATTGATCAGGTGTATACCGCGGAGTATCTGGCTGGCCCGAGGGAGAGCCCCTGGGGCACCACGCAGCGGGAGCAGAAGGCGGGCCTGGAATTTGGCGAGGACGAATACAACGCCATTGACGCATACTGCCGTCATCTGGGAATTCCGTGGTTCGCGTCCGCCTGGGATGTCGATAGCCTCGACTTCCTGGCGCGCTATGACCTTCCGTACAACAAGGTGGCCTCGGCCATGGTGACCCACCCGGGTTTCATGGAGGCCATTGCAAGGGAAGGCAAGCCCACGTTCCTCTCCACGGGCATGTGCGGGTTTGAAGAGGTGGACACGGCCGTGCGCACCCTCCAGTCCGGAGGCTGCGAGGTCATTCTCCTCCATTCGGTTTCCACGTATCCGGCAGCCGAGGAAGATCTCAATCTCGCCGTGATGGCAAGTCTTCGCGAGCGGTACGGTCTGCCCGTTGGCTACAGCGGTCACGAGGCGTCCGTTTCGCCCTCGGTCGTCGCGGCCTCCATGGGCGCCGTGGCCATCGAGCGTCACATCACGCTGGACCGCGCCATGTACGGAAGTGACCAGGCAGCGTCGCTGGAACTGTCCGGCCTGCTGCAACTGGTCGGCGCCATCCGCAAGATCCCGATGGTCGTCGGAGACGGCACCAAGCGGGTGTTGGACGCGGAGCGCAGTGTGGCCGCCAAGCTTCGCTACTGGGAGGAACCGTCGGTCCAGGTCGCCGGGTGACCTACTGCTTCGACATTGACGGGACGCTCTGCTCGAACACGGATGGTGCGTACGAGGACGCTGAGCCTTGGAGCGATCGCATCGCGCACGTGAATCGGTTGTTCGATGACGGCCACCGGATCAAGCTCTTCACAGCGAGGGGCAGCACCACCGGCATCGACTGGAGGCCCCTGACCGAACGTCAGATGGCGGAATGGGGCGTGCAATACCACGAACTCATTCTGGGCAAGCCCGAAGCCGACGTGTTCATTGATGACAAGGCATCGCATTCGGACGATTGGAACTGGAATCGGTAGTCATAGCTGAGTTTGAGGCGGCGTCCCGGGCGATGGCCGATCTGGCCTCCGATTCCGGTGCAGCCCGCGAATTGGCGGCGCTCGCCGGCGAATGCATCAGCGCGCTCAAAGCCGGCGGCAAGGTGGTCTTTGCCGGCAACGGAGGAAGCTTCGCGCAGGCCCAGCATCTGGCGGCGGAGCTGGTCGGGCGATTTCGGACGGACCGTCCGCCCATCGCCAGCCTGGCGCTTGGGAGCAATGGCCCTGCCCTGACCGCCATATCCAACGACTACGGATACGAGGATGCCATTGTCCGCGAAGCAGCGGTGCTCGTATCGCCCGAGGACGTGCTCGTCCTCCTGACCACCAGCGGCAACAGCGCCAACGTGTGTGAGGTGGCGAGGCGTCACGTCGCCGCCGGCGGACGTGCCGCGGCCTGGACGGGGTCCTCCGGTGGTACGATCGCCGAAGTCTGTCCTGCCATTCGAGCCCCCGCAACCGACACCGCGCGCATCCAGGAGATCCACCTGGTGTTCGGCCACACCCTATGCCACCTGATTGAACGGGGGCTCGCCGAATGAACGCGCAACTCGGCGTCATGCAGGGCCGCTTGGTGCCCAAGTTCGAAGGGCGGTATCAGGCCCACCCGATAGGGTATTGGCAGGACGAGTTCGCGCTCGCAGCCCGGGAGGGACTGTCGCACATCGAGTTCATCCTCGATCTGGATCGGATTGAGGAGAACCCCCTCTGGAGTGAGGAAGGTCGGCTCGAGATCAGACGCGTGGCCGCCGAGACCGGCGTTGCCGTCCATGCCATCTGCGCGGACTGCTTTCTGGAGGAGCCCGTCTGGCAGGGTCCGGCGTCTGCCGCGATGCTTCCTCGGGTACTTGAGGCCGCAGTCCAGATCAGAGCCGGAATCGTCGTTATGCCGGTGTTGGAGAAGGCCACGCTCCCCGGCCCCGCGGCCACCGAGGCGCTCGTGCAGGTCCTCCATAATGCCCTCGACGCCGTACCGGGCCCGCGGATTGCGCTCGAAACGGAGTTGAGTCCTGAAGAGACGGTGCGTCTCCTGGAGGCAATCAATCACCCGCGGGTGGGCATCGCCTACGATACCGGCAACCACGCAGCTGCCGGCTTCTCTGCCCGCACCGACTGGGCGGCCTACGGGGCCAACGTCATCCACGTCCATCTGAAGGACCGGCCGCTGGGCGGTGGTTCGGTTCATCTGGGTGAGGGGGGCGTGGACTTCCCGGGTCTGCTGGACGCCATGCAGGCCATGGAGTACGACGGCGTCATTACCATCCAGGGCTATCGGGATGACGAAGGCGTTGCGGTCTTCCGGACCCAGAAGGCGTTCGTGGATCGACTCCTCATCTCCGCCCACCAGACTCAGACAACCCCGTGACCGACGTCATAGCCATCATACCCGCTCGCTGCGGATCCAAGGGCGTGCCTGGGAAGAATGTCACGCCGGTTGGCGGGCATCCGCTCCTGGCCTGGAGCATTGCGGCCGCGCTGCAAGCGCCGGCCATTGAGCGGGTCGTGGTCAGCACCGACTCGCCGGACTATGCGTCGTTGGCCATAGCGTACGGGGCCGAGGCACCGTTCCTCCGTCCGGACGCGCTGGCCGGAGACGGCGCGATGGACCGGGACTTCATGGTGCACGCCATGCAGTGGATGAAAGAGAACGAGGGGCATGTCCCCGAATGGTGGGTGCTGCTGCGCCCGACCACACCGCTCCGGGACCCTGACGTCCTGGATGCCGCGGTGAAGCAGGTCCAATCCGGGGCCCCTCTGGGTCTTCGCTCGGCCCATGCCTGCGCGGAATCGCCGTTCAAGTGGTTTCGTCGCAACGACGACGGCTACTTCACCGGATTGATCTCGGACGATACCGCCATCGATGCCTACAACCTGCCGCGGCAGGCCTACGAGCAGGTCTACGTGCCAAATGGCTACGTGGACATTGCCCACCGGGACGTAGTGATGGGGTCCGACGGGCTGTTCGGTGACCCGGTCATGGCGTTTGAGACCGAGATGGCGCTGGAGGTGGATACCCAGGCGGAGCTGGACCTCATTCGATCCCAGGCCTCCCATCATCCCCTCAAGTCCGTGCTGGATGCCGGACCTCGTCCATCCAAGACCCACGAAGCCGAATGAAGGGGTTCAATCTTGAGCCGCAGGACGTCCCGAGGATATCGACCGCACACCGGTCCATCCGGACGGCCCTTCCACACCCCGAAAGCCTGCCCATTCTGGCCGGACTGGCCGATACGGAAGCCCGGTCGATGCACGGACAATTGCCGGTGGTCTGGGACCGGGCCGAGGGATTCCAGGTCCACGATCCGTGGGGCAACACGTGGATTGACTTCAGCAGCACCATCTTCGTGGCCAACGCGGGCCACGGGAATGCGCGGATTGTGGCCGCCATCCAGCGCGTGCTGGACAAGCCCCTCCTGCACACCTACACGTTCGCGAACACCGAGCGCACGGCCTACCTCCGCTACCTCATCGACAACACGCCCGCACAGTTCGAGCGCGCGTTTCTGCTCTCGGCGGGCACCGAGGCGGTGGAGTGTGCGCTCAAGCTCATGCGCATGCACGCGCAGTCTCTCGGCAAGCGGCGTGGCGGGGTGATTGCCCTCCAAGGCAACTGGCACGGCCGGACGCTCGGCGCGCAATTCCTGGCCGGCAACGAGGCGCAGAAGACCTGGATCGGCTATCGCGATCCCGACATTCATCACATTCCGTTCCCGTATGAGTGGGACGCCGATGCCGCAGCGGATCCCGAGGGTTTCTTTCAGCGAGGGATCGAGCGACTCCTCGCCGAGAAAGAACTGGATCCGGATCAGGACCTGGCGGGCTTCATGCTGGAGACGTTTCAGGGTTGGGCCGCGGCCTTCTATCCACCGGCGTTCGTGCAGGAAGTGGAGCGTTTTGCTCGCCGCCACGGCATGCTGTTGGCGTTTGACGAGATGCAGGCCGGCTTCGGTCGGACCGGCAAGCTGTTCGGCTACATGCATTATGGCGTAGAGCCGGATCTTCTGTGCGTCGGAAAGGGAGCCAGTTCAAGCCTCCCGGTTTCTGCGGTCCTGGGGCGCGAGTCGGTGCTGAACCTTCCGGCGAAGGGATCGATGAGCTCTACCCATTCGGCCAACCCGATGTGCTGCGCCGCGGCGCACGCCAACCTGGAGGCGCTGCTTGAGGATGGCCTGATCGACAATGCGGCGGAGTTGGGAGCACACATGCAGGCCAGGCTGGCCGATCTGAGTCGCCGCCACGGCCTTCGCCTCCAGGGAAGGGGGATGGTGGCAGCCGTGATCGCACCCGAGGAGGGAGGCGGCAAGCGCTGCGACGCGGTTTCCGAGTTGGCCATGCAGCGCGGACTGCTGGTGGTTCATACCGGTCGCGAGTCCATCAAGATTGCGCCACCCCTCTCCATCACCCGTGCCGCGCTCGATGAGGGACTCGATGTGCTGGAAACCTGCTTCGAGGACTGCCCGTGATTCAGGCCGTGCGACATACCGGTCTCGTAGTGCGCGACCTCAATCGATCGGTGCGGTTCTACGAGGGCCTGGGCCTTGAAGTGCAGGCGCGAAAACGGGAGTCCGGTGCCTATATCGATGCCGTAATTGGGCTGCAGGATGCGGATCTGGAATGGGCGAAGCTGTCGGCCCCGGACGGCGCGTTGGTCGAACTCATCCAGTACCACTCGCACCCCGAGCCGCCACGGTCACCGCGCGCCAGTGCGGCAGGCTGCTCCCATATGGCATTCACCGTGCGCAGCATGGAGGAGGCCCTGGAGGCGGTGGAGTTTCTCGGCGGATCCCGCGTCGGCCAGGTGGCCACCGATCCTCCGGGAAGGCATCGCGTGATCTATTGCGCTGATCCGGACGGAATCATCATCGAGCTTGTGGAGGTCCAATCGGCATGAGATCCGTTCGCGAGCAGTACGAGGCCAACCGGGAGTACCTGGAAGAGACCGGGCTGGGAGACGTCATTGATTTCGGGAGTGCCGACCTGGACTACGTCGAGGGGATCCTGGATGGAGTCGGCGGGCACCTGGAC
>JABDJZ010000096.1 GCA_013003255.1 Rhodothermales bacterium | reverse complement strand
GGACAACGTGACCAGCCTCTCCCGCGGCGAGGTCCTGGACAATCTGCTCGGAGCGGGAATCGTGGTCTACAGCGTTGGGGCCAGCAACTATGTGACGGACTGGTACGGTCCTTTTGTCGATGCCACCGGCGGGCTGTTCTTTGACATCAACGGCAACTTTCGCGACATCCTCCTGAGCATATCCCGGTTTGGTCGGCCGGCACGATACCTCGCGTGGTATGACAGCCGGCAACAGGAACTGTCGCAGGTTACGATCGATGTCGAAGTGCACTACGCGGGGCTCGGCGGCATCGATACCGTAGGTGGTCTGGCCGGCAAGGTCGACTCGCATGGACTTGCGCCCCCGGAGGACTCATCGAGCCTACAGGGATGGCCGAACCCGTTCTCAAGTTCGGTGACGCTCCGTTTCCCGGCCGATGCCAGTGGCTCTCTCGAGGTGTTTGATCTGCTTGGCCGCCGTGTTCACCGAAGTCGCATTACCGGCGGCACCCTGACGTGGGATGGGCGCAGTGATGACGGCCGGCCTCTGCCCAATGGTCAGTACATCGCCCGCGCCCGAATCGGTACCGCAACCTCTCACCTTGTCTTGACGAGGGTCCGATGATGCGTGCTACCCTGCTGGCCTTTGCCCTGCTGCTCTCGGCGCCTGCGGCCTTGGCTGATGGCCTCCTGCTGTCCACCGACCCGGACTATCCGGGCTCGCTGCTGCGCAACCGGGTGACGCGGGTCGATGTGCGAATCGATGGCCTCATCGCCCAGACCACGGCATACTTCGAATTCGTGAACGAATGGGATCGGGAGACCGACGCGGTGTTCTCATTCCCGCTACCCGACGATGCCCGGGCCGTCCGGATGCTCTACCACTACAACGGAGTGGTCTACGAGGCGGTGCTGGAAGTGCGCGAGCAGGCCACCAACCCGGGGACCGGCGAGGGCGGCATCGCTGCGGAAATCAACGAGTACCTGGGTCGCAACGGGATTCGCATGCACCTGGCGTCGATCCCGGCCGGCGAAATCCAGGCCGTCGAGATCACTTACGTGGAAACCCTCGACGCGGACACTCAGACGGTTGAGTACACCTATCCGCTGGATACCGGCACCTTTGTCAGGCACGACCTGGATCTGATCGAGTTCAATGTTGAGATCGAATCCAACCTCGAGATCCAGTCGGCTGCCATTCTCTCGCACGCTGGAGCGAGGACCGTCGAGTCAGGAGCGAATCGGGTAGTCCTGAAATATCAGGAGTCCAAGGGGTACCTGGCCCAGGATTTTGAGATGTCGTATTCCGTTGTGCCGGATGGCGTAACGCTTGACTTCTATTCCTACCTGCCGACCGGTGGTGATCATGGATACCTGACCACAATCGCCCGGCCTGACTCATTGGCCGATGGTGCCTTGCCCCGGCAGGTGGTGTTCGTCGTCAACAACTCCAGCCGACTCTCCGCCGGACTCGGGCCGTCGGTGGCTGCTGTCAAACACGCGCTGGCCGCACTGAAGTCGGAGGACCGGTTCAACATCCTGGCCTATAACTCCACGGTTCAAACGTTCAGGTCGGGACTTGTGGCGCCCTCGGCCGGGGAAATCGCGGCCGCGGAAGCTTTCCTGGACGGCCTGACAACCCGGAATGCCAACGAGTTGGAAACGGCGCTGATGCGGGCACTCGCTGAATTCGGCAGCATCCCGGAGGGCACATCGGCCGCGATCCTGGTCTTCACCGATGGCCGCGCTTCGCTGGACCCACAGGAAGTGGCGGTGGCCAATACACAGGGAGTGGGCATCTATCCCGTAGGGACGGGGGATGTCGACAGGGCCCGGCTTGAGATGCTGGCTGACCTCAACCGCGGATTCGTGACCTATCTGGGGGATGGCGAGAACGTGGCCGATGGCCTGCGCCGGGTGACTGACCAGATCGGCGTGGCCGTGGTCCAGGATCCGGTTTTTGAGTTCACCGGGACCGAAGTCACTCACATCCTTCCCGCTCAGATCAGCACGCTGTTTGCGACGCGACCGGTCGCTGTCTCGGCCCGGTATGCCACCAGCGCGAGCGGGACCGTGACCTTGAGCGGGACCGGAGCATCGGGCCCGGTGGCCTATGCGACTGACATTGACTATGCGCAGGGTCCGGAAAAGTGGTTCGCCCGTGTGCTGTGGGCAAGAGCCGCCATTGATCAACTGGAAAGGGAGATCGCCGTCTACGGGGCTACCGAGGCCCTTAAGGACAGCGTCATTGCGCTCAGTCTTCAGTACAACATCCGCAGCAAGTACACGGCGTACGTCGCGGACTACGTCAATGTG
>JABDJZ010000052.1 GCA_013003255.1 Rhodothermales bacterium | reverse complement strand
CGCCTTCTCCTTCAAGGCCAACGACGGTACCGAGGACTCTAACAATGCCACCGTCACGGTCACCGTCAACGAGGTCGCGCCACCGGCTGGAGTATGCCCGTTCTCAGTAACCACTACCCCAGCATTTGGACGGCTAATCGGAGGCGTGACCCTCGATGGGAGCGCCCTTGAAGAGGCAGACTGCTTGGCTGCAATTGACAACGCCGGGGCGGTGGCCGCGGTGGGCACTCCGGTATTGAACGCGGGCTCTTCGTTCCTCGACCTGACGATCTACGGTGACGACTCGACTACCCCTGACATCGACGAGGGAATCGGCGGTAGCGACACGTTCTCACTTTGGCTTTGGGACTCGTCATCCAATACCCGAATGCCCTACAACGACGGTGAACTGTTCACCGGGTGGCAGAACACGAACGGTACACCCATTCCGGGCTTCGATCAGTCATTTGTCTACGACTTCAGCATAACCCCAACGACCGTTCACAACCTCTTGAGCGGCTGGAATCTGGTTGGCCTCACGTCAGCGCCCACTTCTGGATCGGACCCCGCGACGGTATTCGCCGGAATCTCGGGGGAAATGGTCTATGCGACTGGGTTCATTTGCGGCTCGGGGGCCGGCGCCGGGGCCCGGTTCTATGACCCAAATGGGCTTCCCTTCCTGAACAGCCTCACCGAAGTGACTCTGGGAATGGGATTGTGGATCAAGGTCGACTCGGACGTCAGTCTCCAGATACCCGGGACCTTGCCTGCGGAGGACTTCTCCATCGACATGTGTGGCGGGTGGAATCTCGTAGCCTACTGGGGATTCAGTGACTATGCCCTGAGTCGTGGATTCAGCGGTCCGATCGCAGACAGCCAGGTCATCTATGTGACCGACTTCATCGCGGGACAGGGCTCAAGATTCAACGACCCTGCCGGCCTGCCCTTCTTGAACTCTCTGGTCAACCTCAGAAGACACGCTGGTTTCTGGGTCAAGCTGACTGAAGACCGGCGGGGCTTCTCGTATGCCCAGCCAGCAGGGCCAGCACAGGTCAGTAGCCGAGCCGTGCCTGCCTCTCTTCCGTCCACGCTGCCACCGGTTACAAACGTATTCGACTTTATCCGGGGTACAGCCACAGTCAACGGAGACCACCTGCCGAATGGTGCCGAGCTTTTCGCAGTGACTGAGGACAACCGGCGCGTCGGCGTCCTGACTATCCGAGAGGGATACCTGGTCCCCAGTGCGGTTTATGGAGACGACACCACGACGGAGACTCTGGATGGGGCCCTCCTTGGAGAGCAGGTGTGGTTTGAATACAACGGAGTTCGCGCAGCAGAATCCGTGGTGTTCAAGGGTGAACTCGCTGTAACGGATGTGCACCTCACCTTCGAGGCCGCGGCAACGGAGAGTGAACTCCTGGACATCCCAAGCGAGTTTCGAATCGAGTCGGTCTATCCCAACCCGTTCAATCCGACTTCCGAGGTCACATTCTCTCTGCCACACGCCGGCGTCGTGGAAATCGACCTCATCGATGTGCAGGGCAGGCTGTCAGCCTCAGTCCTCAAGCGTGACCTCGGTGCCGGGACGCACACGGCCCGAATCGACGCCACAAATCTGGCCAGCGGCACCTACCTCCTGGTACTGCGATCCGGTGGCCTGAGAGTTTCCAAATCAATTGTTCTCCTCAAATAGAGTGTCCGATGGCGTGCACATGCCATCAATCCAAACCACTTCAGAATCAGGCCTGTGTGCCACCAACGATTCTGGATTCATGCTTCCAGCCCTTCAGCAAGCCAGAACTACCGTGAAACCCTTCAGCATTGATCTCGCCGCCTTGGCATCGCGCGCATCCCGTGCCTTGCTAGTCCTCGTCATTGCATTGGCAGCAACCGCAGCCTCCGCAAATGCCCAAACCACGATTGGGCCATTCACGTTCACCCCTACAAGTGCGTCCGGCTTCCTCCAAGGCCAGGCCACACTGGACGGCACACCTGCTGATGCGGCGGACATTGTTGCAGCGCGGGACGCTTCTGGCAACATTGCCGGGGCCGCGCAGATCATTGTCAGCTCCGGCACGGCCTTCATTAATCTCCCGGTTTACGGGGATGACGCAACCTCGACGGGCGTCGATGAAGGAATCAATGGCACCGAGACATTCACGCTGCTGCTCTACGATGCCTCCACGCAGCAGACAATTGAGTTGGGGCAGAACCTGAGTGGGTGGACCAACACGAATGGGTCTCCCATGCCGGGCTTCAATGACACCAACACGGTGTATGCCTTCAACACACCTTCAGCACCAACCGGTGGAGGCTCGACGATTAGCGCCCCAATTACGGTGGCCGATGGGACCAATACACTCACGGTCAACTTCGGGATCGACCCTTCCGCCACGGATGGACTCGACTCTGGCATCGACCAGACAGCCCCTCCTGCCCCTCCAGCAGGCGCGTTTGACGCTCGATTCTCCAAGGGGACGGAGGCGTTCCTTACCGACATCCGGCTGGACAACGGAAGCCGACCGACCGGAACCATCGAGTACGAGCTCAGCTTTGACGGCCCGACGTTTTCGGCCATCAGCCTGTCTTGGGACTCCAGCCTGCTCGCCTCAATGGGATCCTTCACCATGGCAGATGCGGTCACGGGCACGTTGTTTGGCCCCATTGACATGACGCAGATCGG
>JABDJZ010000044.1 GCA_013003255.1 Rhodothermales bacterium | reverse complement strand
CGCAGAGATGCCCACCAGCAATCCGCCGAGCAGCGCCCCGTTTCGGGCGATCATCCGTGTCGGCAGGAAGAAGTTGGCGAGGTCCGAATCAAGCACCACCAGAAGGATGCCTGGAAGGGCCAGCAGCATTCCGAGGGTGGGGAGCACCCAGCGCCATCGGCGGCGTTTGGGGGCGATGGGCGTACCGCGTTGCGCGCCGGCGGCGGGCATCCGGCGTTCCTGGCCGCCAGCGCCGGTCATCTCCGGTTGCCGTTATCCATGTCGGAGGCGATGTACCACTTGCCGTCCTCCAGCTTCCTGAGCGTCAGTGTGTACTTGCCGGAGTCCGGTTGGTCCTCCTGATAGCGAAAGCCGCCAATAATGAACCCCACCGAGTCTTCGACCGCATAGTCGTAGGCAGCAAGAATGAGCGAGCCGCCCGCACTCCCGTAGGCCTCCTCGATGTGCTCCCTGCCCCGAACGGGCGGATGGCCGGGTCTGAGAATGAATCCATCCGGCGTGAAAAGTCCAGCCAGCGCTTCGGCGTCACCGGCTCGCCATCCCTGCTCGTAGTCCCGAAGGACGCGGTCCAGTTCGTCCGGCAGCGTAATGTGATCTGGCACGCCTGACTGGCCGAAGGCGGATGTCGTGGCGACGGTCAGGAGAAGAGCGAGGGCAACGAGGCGGGGCATGAGCGTCCGTTGGATCGTGAGACCATCTACACGGAGAACCCCGGCCCCGGGTTGCGTCACCGGCTTCCCGGACTCGGCACATCCTCCTTGCTGACCGACTCCTCTGAGGCCAGATCGTCGGCGAGGGCTTCGTCCTCGCCATTGGTCTCGAAGTGTGTGTCCACCGCGCCAGCATCGCCCTCCAGAACCAGTTCACTGAACAAGGGGAAGTGATCGGAGCCGAAAGCCCCCAATCGTCTGATTTCCCCCAACCGGAAATGGGCGCTGTGGAAGATGTGGTCGAGCGGCCATCGCATGAACGGCACGCCGGCGTGAAACGTGTTGAACATGCCGCGGCCGATGCGGGGGTCCAGGAGTCCGCTGAGTTTCAAAAACAGCCGAGTGGTCCGGGACCAGGCAACGTCGTTGAGATCGCCGGTCACCACGACCGGCATCTCTGATTCGGCGATGCTTCGGGCTACGATCACGAGCTCGGCATCCCGCTCGTCGGACTGCTCGTTCTCGGTTGGGCTGGGCGGTGCGGGGTGCAGGAAGTGGGCACGGACCTGCTCCCCCGAGGGCAAATGGAGCAGCGTATGTATGGACGGAATGTCCTCCTCGACCAAAAACTCAACCCGGGTCTCCGACAGTGGCAGTCGCGAATAGAGGTGCATGCCGTAGAGGTTGTCCAGCGCGCACTTGACCGTATGCGGATGGGTGGCCTCCAGCGCATCGAGCCGTTGCTCCCACCAAGCGTCTGATTCCAGTGTGACTACGACGTCCGCTATGTGGTCATGAACCATCTGGAGGAGCGGCTCGACCTGGCGATTCGGGGTGAGGACATTGGCCGTCAGGATTCTCAGGCTTCGCTGCGGATCCTTCTGCGACGCCTTTGGGACATGCTTCCTGGCCAGCGGCGTGTAGGGATAGATCCACCATCCCTGCACCACAAGGCAGCACAGGACCACCGACACCGAGACGGCCAGGGTGGGTCCGGACAGACCGGGCACAGCTAGCACGGCGGTCAGCACGAGCAGCCCAAACACGAACAGTTGGACCCTCGGAAAATCCCAGCCGCGCACCCACCAGGCTCCGGACCGGGAGAAGGGCAGAAGTGTGCAGACGGCCAGTACGGCTACCGCTGCGAGGGTGACCGGCGTTGCCAAGGCTAGTTCTCGAGTCGCTCCTTGAACAGCGTACGCAGTTGCTCGACCCGTTTGCGGTTCACGCCGAAGTCCGAGCGGCCAATGCGGGAAGCTGAACGCACGGCAATGGTCCTTGAGGCCGGCCGCCAGTGCAGTTCGACATCGTCAACGAATCGGAGCATGCGGCTTGTCGACTCCGCATAGAGATAGCCGTCCGACTCGGTGATGATCTCGGTTCGGGGCAGCGCCTCGACCGCCGCACGAGCAGCTTCCCACACGGCCGAATCGTCTGCGTTGCCGGCATCCAATGCATCGATGTAGTGCTCCTCGTCAGTAGGATCTGCGTCACTCGAAACACAATTTGGAGTCGATGGGCAGTCTGCCAGACGGCCATCGGTCACGCCAATATCAGGTGGGCGGGTGCCTGTGCATCCAAGGAAACTCATGGCGACAACGACAAGAAATAGCGTTCGAAACATCACGGTGTTCAAGGGCATCAGTTGAGGCCGGGGGCTCGCCAGGTATAGATGTACGATCCGATGCCGCCCCAGAATCCATAGCCGAGCTCCACATTGGAGAGGACTCCCGGCTGCGCCAGGACTTCAGGGTCGAACTCGCCCGCCGGCGGATCCCAGGAATCATCCAGCGCCCGGACAGAAATCGAAATGGCGTGCAGGAGAGGCAGTCGGCCTCCAGGCGGGATGCCGAGTACCTCCCGCATCTTGACCGCGTCGCGGTTCAGCTCGACGGTGATCTTCCAGCCATCCTCGGTCCGTGAACCCGAGCGGCCGTAGGGCACGCGGACCCAGGTGCCCTGCAGGTCATAGTCCAGATAGATCTCCCAGGGCGAGACGATTCCGGGTAGGTGGACCTCCTGCGTCAAAGCGGAGTCCGGGCTGACCTCGTAGGGGAAGAAGAGCGTGTCGGGATCGGGAACCGTCACCGGAAAGCGGGGAATGGTGGTCTCGGCGGCCGTCACCTTCCCGTCATTCCGGGTGATTTCCACACGATAGGTCCGACCGGGCCGGACCTGGAATCGTCCCCTGAACACATGGCCGTAATTGCCGTCGTCCAATCGATCCAGTCGATGGTTCCAGCGCGTAACGACGCCAGTGCGCACGTCCGTTGACGTCACCACGCCGTCGATGGATGCCTGGGGCTCGGACGGGTCGGTGATCTCAGCGGGGAAACGGGACAGCGGTATGACCCGCAGGGTGTGTTCCGATTCCCGCTCGTCCAGATAGCCGAACAGCGTGAAATAGCGTTCGCCGTTGTCAAACGGGTCGAACGTCCCTGTGTCGCACGAAAGAGGGAGCAGGCAAACCAGCAGCAGTCCGCCGAGCCGGATGGCGCTAGTCGATCGGGCTGGTAGTCCCTTCGCTTTCATCAGTTGCATCAGCGGCGCCGGTTGCACCCGCCTTCTTGGCGAGCTTCTTCAGACGCTTCTCCTCCTTCTTCTTCTTTCGCGCGAGTTCTTTCTGTCGTTTCTGGTAGGAGAAGTTTGGTCTGGCCACTGGCCCTCCGGTATTGAGATGAGCGGGCTGAAATCCGCCCAGCTGTATGGGGTAAACCTTTTGTACTCCGCCCGCCTGCTTTCGGTCTCAATCGTCGCGTATTGCCTCTATCAGTGCTGGTTTGCCCATTCGAGCAGTCCGCCTGTCTCGTCCTCATCATCGTCGCCCGGCCGCTCCGGCCAGCCGGTGCGAAGGTCGTTCCAGTGAAGCATGGTGTTGAATATCAGCGCGTGATTGCCCTGCGTGTTCCAGCGTCGAACCGGCCGTCCCGCGAACAGAACCACGTGTCCTTCTCCCACCGGTACATCCACCACGGCCGGGGTGCCGGTCAGCTCGCCTTCGCCCTGCAGCATCCCACTCATCCCGATATCCTCCTTGGCAAAGGAGACCACGGTCCGAGGGACTTCCTCCATCCAGGCAGCATCCTTGTACCAGTCGGGTGTGCGAGCGTCGCCCAGGCCTTTGTTGATGCTGAAGACAGGGCCCGCGCTGAAGTACATCGGGATGTCGCCGGTGTAGCCGTACGTGATGGGGCTGTTGTCATCCACGGCGGTGCGGACGATGGATCCGCGTGCCTGCAGGTTTCGGGTCTCCCGAATGGAGATGCGGCGCGTGATGCCCATGTCGATCGGGAAGGCGGCCGATGAGCCCGAGGTGATGAACACCCCGCCTGCCTCGATCCACTCGGTCAGGTTGCCGAGCCCATCGTATCCCATCCCGAGTCGCTGGTCCTCGGTCTGGTCAATCTTGCCGATGTGCGGGTATTCCTCGGACGGCATCCACGGGAGAGCGGGTCCAACGCGGCTGTTGCCGCGCACCAGGGCCTGGCTGGAGGAGCGGGCCCGTGGGAGAATCAGGACGTCGAATTGGGAAAGGTCACCCGCCAGGTCCTGCTCGGACAGGTAGGTGTATGGGATGCCGATTTCGTCGAAG
>JABDJZ010000296.1 GCA_013003255.1 Rhodothermales bacterium | reverse complement strand
GTTTTGGGCAGCATGTCCGAAATGTGTTCTGATTTGTGGTAGGGGATGGCTGATTTGTGGTGCGCCGCTGGGGACGGCGCCCCGATGCTTGTTAACGGAGCAGGATTGCACCGGGCCAGCGTTACGGCCGGCGCGTTGGGTGCCCCTATGGATGGGAGCGCGCTACCCCGGCACCCGGCCACATCAGTCCCGGGCGTTGGCCGTTGGCCTCGGCCGCGGCCCGTCGCCGGGTCGCCGGGTCGCCGGGTCGCAAGTTCAGAACGGGGCGTCAGTGAACTTCATCGCCTCGAAACGGGCCCTACAAGTTCAATGAAGGCCCACAGCGAACTTCAAGCAGACGATTCCCATCGAATAAGTTCAATAACCATGGCTCAGACGACTTCCAAAGGAAAGCGAAGGCGCCGACTGTGGACGGCGAACCGTCTTTGGTCCGCCCTGCTGTGCGACGACAAAAGGGCCTTGGCTGCCAGGCTTGGCTGCAGCGACAGCAACGTCTACACGCGAATACGGCATTTTCGGGCGACGTCGCCCGGCGGCTCAGGACTGCGTCACTTCTCGGACCGCGAAATTCACCGGCAGATGGATAGGATGCTTGACGAGGCACGGCGCGAAGTCCTCGCCGCCGTCGCCTTCGTGTCCCCCGAGCCCCCAGCTGTCTTCGCGCAGATCCTCAACGCGGCAAAACGGGGGGTTGACGTCCGGCTCCTCTTCCGGAGCGATAATGTGACCGGCCCTCTGGTGCGATCCATGCAGGACGCCGGGGTAAGCTTTCGCACCCTGAGCGACCTGCACGCCAAGTTCCTGATTACCGACACGACCGCCCTGAACGGCAGCGCAAACCTGACCTGGGCCTCGGCTGACCGTGCTTCCGAGGTTGCCACATTCTTTAGCGACCCTGCGGCTGTCTACGAGTTGCGCTCCGTCTTTCTCGGATACTGGCGCCGCGGGAGGCCGTTCTGAAACACGGGGAGGACTTGCACCTCCAAGAGTGTGCCCATGCCGGGCACACAGCAAGAACGCCCCACCTGCCGCGAGGCAAGTGGGGCGTTCAGAGTATGGCCGGAGTCCGTCCGCCGAGTGGTGTTTCGTTGCGGTTATGAACCTTGCGAAGCGGTCCGGGCCAGTTTGTTTACTTCATGAGCACCAGCTGGCGGGTGAAGCTTCCCTTGTCCGTGTCCAGACGGTAGAGGTAGCTGCCACTCGGCAGATTCTGAGCGTCGAAGCGCACGCTGTGTGCTCCAGCCTCCAGTGATCCACTGACCAGAAGAGCGACTTCGCGGCCAAGGACGTCATAGACCGCCAGGCGGACGTTGCCGGTTGCCGGCAGATCGAAGGCGATGGTGGTCACCGGGTTGAAGGGGTTCGGATAGTTCTGACCCAAGGCGTAGGTCTCGGGGATCACAGCGTCGAGGTCATCCTCGTTGGCCGTGGAAGTCGAGGCTACTGCACCGTCCAGCGGAATGAGCTCCCCGGTGGCACTACCGACCAGAATGTCTCCAGAAGGCGACACGGTCACGAAGTTCACCGATGTGCCCTTGAGAGCCAGATCCTCGAAAGAATCGTTGGCGTCCCCTGGGTCGCCCGTCGAAGGCGTCCCGAACGGATCTTCGAGGCTGAATGCGCTGACCGTCCGACGGTTGTCGGTGAGGAAGGCACCCCAGGCGCCTGCCACCAAAACGTCATCGGCATCGCCCAGTCCAGGCGCCCCGTTGTCCTGCAGAGCCAGCGACCGGATCTCCGGCGTGACAATGGACCCATCATCGAGCGTCACATCGTGTCCCAGGAATTCCCAGGTGGTCCCGGCCGCGAGGACACCATCGTCACTGGTGCCACTCGGGATCAACGCACTACTCGACCCATCGACATCAATGTCAGCGCGCCAGACACCGTTTCCGGTACCTATGAGCAGGAACTCACCGGCGTCGTCGATTGCGAAGTCGAAGATGTGACCCGCATTGTGGTCGGTGTAAAGGTCAACGTTCTCGTTGGCGTCATCACCGATGTTGGCCTCCGTGGTCAGCGGCATCCAGGTGAAGCCGTAGTCGTTCGACATATATACCCCGCGACCGAAGGTACCTGCGTAGATCACCCGATCATTGTCCGGGTGGGCCAGCAGCGACCACGGCGTATCCGCATCCACGTTGGGAAGCGCGCCGATCTGCTGCCAGGTCTTGCCCCGGTTGAGCGAGTGGAACATCAGGCCGTCATTTGCCGAGATGTACAGGAATCCGTTCAGGCCACGAGTGATCGTGTAGACGTTGGTCCAGTATGCGCCGATGGAGGCGTTTCCTGGCCCGATGCCCGGCCAGGCGGCCATCCAGCTCTCACCGAAGTCCTCGGACTTGTAAAGGCCCGCTGAGCCCCACGTGGTGAGCCAGAGAATGTCATCCTCGAGAGTTGCCGTGCCGTTGTCATCCACGAACAGCTTGTTCGGGTGCAGCGGGAATGGCAGTGCGATGCGCGACTCGTCAATGGCGGGCGTGTCCGGATTGTCGGCCACGTTGGAGCCCGAGCAGGGGCGCCAATGGAGGCTTTCCTCTCCGCCAAGGGTGCCAT
>JABDJZ010000041.1 GCA_013003255.1 Rhodothermales bacterium | reverse complement strand
CGGCACGTGGAAGTGTGGATTCCGGAGAATGCGGGGTCGAATCCGCTTCCGGTGCTCTACATGCAGGATGGACAGAACCTGTTTCATCCCGGAGATGCCTTTGCAGGAGTGACGTGGGGCGTAGCAGAAATGGTGTCGCGTCTCATTTCCGAAGAAGGACTGCCCCCCGTAATGGTGGTGGGCATTTGGAATACGCACCTCCGAATCCCCGAGTACATGCCGCAGAAGCCTTTGGCCGAATGGGCCGATCCAAGGGTTCTGGAGCGATTTGCCAAGACGTATGGCGGGGAGCCTTGTTCGGACGCGTATCTCCGCTTCGTTGTGGACGAACTCAAGCCATTCATCGACCGGGAGTATCACACCCGTCGTGGGGCCGACAGCACGTGGCTGATGGGCTCATCAATGGGAGGGCTCATTTCTCTCTATGGCGTCTGCGAGTATCCCGAGGTCTTCAGCGCGGCCTGTTGCCTGTCCACCAGCTGGACCATCGCAGGCCGGGTGATGATTCGGTACCTGCAGCGCAGTCTGCCGGACCCCGGCACACACAAGCTGTACTTCGATTACGGCAGTGAGGCCCAGATAGCCCGCTACGAGCGAATCCAGATGGCCGCCAACCGCATTCTCGAGCGTGGGGGGTACCGGCGTGACGTAACCTGGATGACGCGTCGTTTTCCGGGTGCAGCTCATGATGAGGCTGCCTGGAAAGAACGATTGGATGTTCCTTTGCGATTTCTGCTCGAATCATCGCGTTGAGGGAGGTAATTGGCCACGCTGGTGTCCCCTCAGCCACGCAAGGGCATATCTTCGGGCCGGACAGTGAACCACGAACTCGGTTTTCGGCATGAAAGAATCCCATCGTCGGGAGGCCATTCGGCAAACGCTCACCCTGGAGCAGTTCATCATTGACCGGCAGGAGGACCTGCCCCCCTCAACGGGGGCGTTCTCGAGGCTCATCCGAGACCTGTCGGTTGCTGCGAAGAAGGTGAACTCGCACATGAGGCGGGCCGGCATCGTCGACGTGTTCGGGACCACCGGTGATGTGAACGTTCAAGGCGAGGTCCAGCAGAAGATGGACCTGCTGGCACATCAGGAGTTTGTCCAGGCCCTCAAACGGGGTGGAGAGTGCTGTCTCATTGGCTCAGAGGAGCATGCGGAGGCCATTCCACTTCGCAACGAGGTTGGCGCCGACGGGAAATACATCGTCCTCATGGATCCGTTGGACGGATCATCCAACATTGAGGTGAATGTCTCCGTCGGCACCATTTTCTCGATCTATCGGCTCCCTGATGACCACGAGGAGCCCAGCCTGAAGGCGGCGCTCCAGCCGGGCGTAAACCAGGTCGGAGCGGGATATGTGGTCTACGGCTCATCCACGATGCTGGTCTACACGAGCGGTTTTGGCGTGAACGGCTTTACGCTTGATCCGGCAATCGGCGAGTTCATCCTCAGCCATCCAAACATTCGGACGCCCGAGAACGGGCGCATGTACTCGGTCAACGAGGGCAACTATAACTCCTTCGAGACCGGCCTGAAGCACTACATCAAGTGGATGCAGAAGGACGATCCCGAGTCGAACCGGCCCTACAGCACGCGCTACATCGGCTCATTCGTCGCCGACTTCCATCGCAATCTGATGAAAGGCGGACTCTACATCTATCCGGCCACCGAAGCGAACCCCAACGGAAAGCTGCGCCTGATGTACGAGGCCAACCCGCTGGGCTTCATCGTGGAGCAGGCCGGAGGCGCCGCCTCGCACGGGTCAGGCCGGATCATGGAGGTGCAACCGGAGGCGCTGCATGAGCGGACGCCGGTGTTCATGGGCAGTCCCGCGATGGTGGATCTGGCCGAACGCTTCCTCAGGGGCGAAATGACGGTCAACGACTAGTGACGCGCTCCGTCAGGATCTGGGGCCCCGGGTCCCTTTCAAACCTCGGCCCGGGGTTTGATACGCTGGGCGTCGCGCTGGAGGGCGTAGGCGATGTGGTGGAGGTGTTCACCACGGACACCCCGGGCGTAACGGTTCACGCGGACGGTGGAGCCTCGGACACTCCTTCCGATCCGGACAAGAACACCGCTGCCCGCGCTGCCGGCTACGTCCTGCGGGCACATCCCGGGGGCGTGGTCGGCCTGGGAGTTCGCATCTTCAAGGGCATTCGGCCGGGGTCCGGGCTTGGCAGTTCGGCAGCGAGTGCCAGCGCGGCAGCCCTTGGCGCACTGATGCTGCTTTCGGACAAGTCGCGAGAGTGGGC
>JABDJZ010000036.1 GCA_013003255.1 Rhodothermales bacterium | reverse complement strand
TATCAGCGAGGAGCGGCAGACGGTCAACGACCACATTGCGCTGCTGGCAGGCGACCTGTCGTTCGACTGACGCGGCAAACTACCAGGCCAGACTGAGCCCGACCTGCACTGTTCTTCCCGGTCCCGGCAATCCCAACTGGGGGAAAACGGATCGATCCGTGAGATTGTCCAGGCGCATGAATACCTCGCCGAAGAGGCCACCCGAGGTATAGTGCCGCATGGACGCCCGAACGTTGATGTGCAGCACGTCCGGCAACTCCACGAGCGCGTTGTCCGGGTCGAGACCGTAGGCGTCCCCTGTGTAGACGAACTCCGCCGAGAGCGTGCTTCCTCCACGAGGTGCGGCCGTCAGGCCGAGGCTCAAAAGCGTTCCCGGTTTCTCCACCAGCCGTTCGCGGTCCGTGTCACCCAGCGCCCTACCACTGCTTACGGTAGCCGAATAGCGGGCTGACAGGACTCCTCCCGGATCCACGTTCCCAACCAATTCAAGCCCCAGGACTCGGCTCCCCTCGAGGTTGATCCGCTGCCTGCGCCGCTCTCCGTCAACCTCCACGTTCTGCTGATCGATGGTGTCCCATGTCCGATTGGCGAAGGCCGTGATCTCCGCTTCCCAGATCTCCCCGACCCGCTCCACACCGACATCGGCGAGCAGCGCCGATTCCGGCTTGAGGTCATCGTTGAGAAGAAAGCGGTTGAGTGCCGTTCCGTAGAGCTCCCGCATGGTGGGAAAGCGGACCTTCCGGCCAAGGGTACTGTGGAGAACAAGGCCGGAAGACAGATCCCTTTCCATGCTGCCGGTGGCTCCCCAGGCAGCAAAGGCGTCTCCTCCCTCCTTGCTTCCGGTCCGTGGAGCGGAAAATCGGTCCACGTTCGCGCCGAGGACCAATCGATTCGAGGCAAGGTCGAACGCATACTCGGAACCGGCACTCAGCGTGACCTGGCGATACTGTTCCTGGCTGCTGGCCACGACCGTAGCACCGTCAAATTCGCGATCCCGCTGGTCGTGATCGGAAACCAGCAGATTGACGGCCGTGCGGAGCGCGCCCCCAGCGAAGGGTTGCTCGAGGACTGAACGCATTCCGACAGTCCAGTCCCGGTCCAGTTGGTCTTCGGAACGGGTCGTATATGCTACAGACTCAAACTGATCTATCGACTGGCCGAACCGGGACACCCAGGCCGATCCGCGCAGGGCACGCCCGGCGGGCAGTTCCACCCGTGCGTTGGCCGCCAGCATCGAGGTCTGCCAGTCGGGGTAGCGCCAGTAGCGCACACCCCCGTCCAAAGGATCCAGGTGGGACTCGGGAGCCACGCCCTTGGCGGCATCCACGTGCAGGAGACTGACTCCCAATTCTCCCGTAGACCAGGAACGTCCGACCCGGACATAGCCGTGCGCCAGACGTCTGTCCGTGTTGAGGTAGAGATCCGTAGCCTCCGCCTGGACCGGCAGTTCCGCATTGTCACCCACCGGATAGCCATCTCTCTGGTTGAGGCCTGCCGCAACCACCAACGAAGTCTGACCTCGACGGCGCACGTGCATACCGTCGAACCGGCGGAGTCCGCCCGACCCCGCGGAGGTGTTGGCTTCGGTGAGTACGCCATCGCCCTGCAAGGACCTCGTGGACAGATTCACCACGCCTCCAAGCACATTGGTACCGTACAGGACGCTGCCGGCACCTTCGGTCACCTGCATTCCGCCCAGAATCGAGGCCGGCAGCACCGAGAGGTCCACCCGGTTGTCCCACGGCACATTCAACAGCGCGCCGTCCAGGAAGACCGATACCTGACGCTCGCCCGCGCTTCGCAGGTACACCAGGGACTCCCCTCGGGAGTTGGTCTGGAGGTGCGCGGACGGAATCAGCCTCGTGAGGCCAGCCACATCACCCGCATCGGTGCGCACAATGTCTGCCAACGCTACCCGTCTGACGGATCCGACCCGGGCCGTCCGCTTCTCCGTGGTGCCGGCGCCTACTACGATCTCCGATAATTCGTAGAAGCGAAGCGAATCAGCTTCGGCAGAACCCGTCTGCCCGAGAGCACTGTGCGTTCCGCCCACGAAGGCCGACACACCGAGTCCCAACACCAACAGGCGGACGTATTTCACCACTGCAGCCATGCGCAAATTGCGAGTCGGCGTTACCGCTGCCATGAAGGCGCGTTCCGCCGTTCAGCAACCTCGCCGGTCAGTTGGCCAGCGCGTCCCGCAGGGAGATGCCCTGAAGACCGGCCTCAACAGCGGCCAGACCTGAAGGCACCAGCGTGTAGCGTGACTCAGGCTCCCGATTCAGGTCCGGACGGTTCTGGACCTGGGCTACGATGCGGCGATACTGATCCTCGATGCGCTGCTGCTCGGTCACCATGGCCCCGAGTGCACGGTTGAGTTTGCGGTAGGAACTGCCGTCGGAAACGGACGCAACGGTGGCCCGATGGAATTCGAGCGTCTCCGCCTGTGCATTGACCAGCGCGGCCGTAGCCTCGGCGGCCGAGGCCAGGGCAGCGTTCCCGGCTGCAGCTGCCATCACGGCGTCGTGGTCACCCTGCAAGCGATCAGCGCGATCCTCGTAACGCTCAAGCGCCTCCTGGATCTGGGCGTAGGTAGCTGCCTCCGATCCGTGACCGCCGTACATGCGGCAACCGGACAGCAGAACGAGCACTCCGAGAGACAGAAGAAGGTTGGTGCGCATAGGAAGGTGCCCCCTCTGCGGAGGCTGATTAGAGTGATGAGGGGCGTATCGCGCCGAATCGGCTGGCCGTTGCGGAAAGGCGCCGGATCAGATGATGGTGTCGTCCGGGATCATCGCGTTCTTGGGTATGACCACGATCCCGTCCCTGATGTAGAAATTGTCGCCATCAAACTCGGACACATTGTCCCGGTTCTTGATGATGCACCTTTTCCCGATCGACACGTTTCGGTCCACAATGGCGCCTTCGATGTAGGATTCCTCGCCGACTCCCGGCCGTTCGGGGCCTTCAACCGTCTGCCGCTCGCCGGGGTCGTGCCACGGGAAGTAGTCTCCACCCATGAACACCGTGTTCTTGATCGTGGTGTTGTAGCCGATGAAGGACCGCAACCCGATCACCGAGTTTGAGATCTGGGCGTTCAGAATGACGCTGCTCTCGGCAATGATGGACTCCTGAATGAAGGAGCTTTCCACCTTTGCCGGCGGAAGCATGCGGGCGTTGGTGTAAATGGGAAAGCGTGGATTGTAGATGTCGAACTCAGGCTGCTTGCGAGCGAGCATCAGATTCGCGTCGAAGAAGCTGCGGATGGTTCCGATGTCACTCCAGTAGCCCTCGAATGCGTAGCTGGCCACCTTCACTTTCCCGATGGCATCCGGAATGATCTGCTTCCCGAAGTCGTGCGCGCCCGCATCTGCTGCCAGCAACTTGTCCAGCACATCCGCCGAGAACAGGTAGATGCCCATCGAAGCCAGGTACGTGCGTCCCTGGTCCTCCATCTCCTTGCTGACGGGACTTTCCTTGCCGGCGAGTTCGTCCGGCTTGGGCTTCTCGTGGAACTCGGTAATCATGCCGTCCGAGTCCGTCTTCAGGATGCCGAAGCCGGAGGCATCGGCCGCGTTGACGGGGATCGTGGCCAGCGTGATGTCCGCGCCGGATGCCTCGTGGTGGGCCGCCAGCTTGCGATAGTCCATCGTGTACAGCTGGTCCCCGGACAGAATGAGGACGTGATCACGCCGGTAGGCGTTCACGTGCTTGAGACACTGCCGCACGGCGTCGGCGGTACCCTGAAACCAGTCGCCGGACTGCGGGGTCTGCTCGGCCGCCAGAATGGAGACAAAACCCTGTCGGAATCGGTCAAACCGATACGTTTGGGCTATGTGCCTATTCAGGCTGGCGGAGTTGAACTGCGTAAGCACGAAGATCTTTTCGACCCCCGAGTTGATGCAGTTCGATACAGGTACGTCAATCAGCCGGTACTTGCCCGCCAGGGGAACGGCCGGCTTGGAACGATGATGCGTGAGCGGATACAGGCGCGAACCGGCCCCTCCACCCAGAATGATACCGACGGTCGAGTCCATACATACCTCGTTGATGTACTTCGATTCTACGGGGCAAGGGCGCCTGCTGACAAGGCTCGACGGTGATCCTTCCGTCAAAAAGGGCGCGATTAATGACTGAAACCGGAGCGTACCTCTCCTGTACACCGGGCAAACGGAGTTGACGTACATGGCCGAACCCAAGGAAAGGAACCTGCTGCGTGATCGAATCGCCCGCGCCCGACGACGCATGGCGCTTGGGCAACTCGGTCAGGGCCTGCTCCTTCTCGTGGCCGTTGCCTGCCTGTATTGGCTGATTGCCACCTCGATGGAGGCCCTGCTGCGCCTCCCGGGTCCCGGTCGAATGGTGCTGCTGGGCGGCGCCGTGCTGCTGGTGGCAGGCCTGGTGACCTGGCAGCTCGTGCTTCCGGTTTTACGGTGGATGGGCATCATGCCCGGACTGTCCGACGACGCCGTAGCCACCCGCAGCGGCGTCGTCTTCCCGGAAGTACGTGACCGGCTGCTCAACCTGCTGGAGTTGTTGGACGGCAGACACTCTTCAGCTCCGGCACCCCTTATTCTAGCGGCCGCCGACCGGTTGGGCACCGAACTGGCCACCGT
>JABDJZ010000626.1 GCA_013003255.1 Rhodothermales bacterium | reverse complement strand
CGTTGGTTGGAAAAAGACATGGGGTTGAATCAGGTTGACGGGTCCATGGTGCAGCCGACCCGGGGCGTCGCCCCATTCAGGGACAAGGGCTACCCTGTGCGCGGTGCGAGCGGTACGTTTGCGGTATGTCTGGCAACTCTCCGCGTTGGATAATACTGTTCGCTGTACTCTGGCTCTCTGGATCGGAGCTGCAGGCCCAGGAACTGGTATTCGACATCAATACCCGAGGGTTGAGTGCGGAGCCCTCCGGCCTGACGGTGGTTGGCTCGCGGCTGTTTCTCGTGGCGAATGACCCCGACGCCGGCGGACGCGAACTCTGGATCAGCGATGGCACGGAAGCAGGTACGGGCCTTGTGTTGGACATTCTGCCCGGCGCCTCTTCCTCCGACCCCCGCCTGATTACCGATGTAGGCGGGCGTGCTTTCTTCGTGGCCGATGACGGTACCCACGGACGAGAACTATGGGTGAGCGACGGCACCGGGGCCGGAACCCGAATGGTCAAGGACATTGCACTGGGCACAGCAGACGCCGGAATCGCGGAACTGGTGGCGTACGGGGACACCCTGTTCTTCGCGGCCGATGATCAGTTGGGGGGCCTGGAACTATGGCGTTCCGACGGCACTGCGGAGGGTACGCGGATGGCCGCAGACATCCGCCCCGGGCGCATAGGCTCCATTCCGGCCAAGTTCACGGTGGTTCGCGATACGCTGTTCTTCCGGGCCAACGATGGGGTGACGGGATTCGAACTCTGGTCGACCACTGGACCAGCCGACCAGACCCGAAACGTATTTGACATCTACCCCGGCGGGGCCTCCTCGGAGCCCGACAATCTGGTGGCCTTCGGGGATACGCTGGCGTTTACGGCCAATGACGGCATCGGCCAGCGTGAGCTCTGGAAGTCCACGCCGGACACCACGGTCCTCATCAAGGACATCAATCCCGGCATCGTGGGGTCCGATCCTGCCTGGCTGACTGCACACGGGGAGACGCTCTACTTCGTCGCCAACGACGGCGTGGCCGGGACCGAGTTGTGGGCCACCAACGGCACCGGCGCAGGCACCTATATGGCGGCGGATCTCTTTGACGGCGGCGGCTCGTTCCCGAGACAGCTGATTCCACTGGGGGACATCCTCTTGTTCACCGCCGACGACTCGACGAATGGAAGAGAAGTGTGGAGCCTGCCGCCGAACGGCACGGCCGCCATGGTCCGGGACATCAATCCAGCCGGGAGCGCCGGCGTCTTCGTACTTCAACAAGCCGCAGGGCGTGTATTCTTCCAGGCCATCACCCCTGAAGCAGGCCGTGAACTCTGGGTCACCGACGGCACCTCCGGCGGCACGCGTTTGGTGCGTGACATTGCTCCCGGTGATCTGGGTTCCGGACCGGATCAACTGACGGCATTCAATGACCGGCTGGTATTTCGCGCGGACGATGGCGTCAACGGGAGCGAACTATGGCGCTCCGACGGAACGGCAGGCGGGACGCATATTATCCGGGACATCCGGGTGGGCAGTCAGAGTGCGACGCCGCAGGACTTTACGGTCGTGGGCTCCCGTTTGGTTTTCACCGCTGAAGACGGGGATCGGGGACGGGAGCCCTGGGTCCTGGACCCGGTAGCGGGGACACCGCCGGAGCTCATTCTGGACGTACGGCCCGGCGGGAGCGGATCGGACCCCCAGAACCTGGTCTCCACCGGACCGCTGGGGTTTTTCACGGCCTCGGACACCTTGTACGGAGAGGAGCTCTGGGTGACCGATGGCACGGCGCAGGGGACCCGAATTCTCAAGGACGTATGGCCCGGAGGCCAGGCTTCCGAGCCGTTCTGGTTGACCCCGGTGGGGCAGCGCGTGGCTTTCGTGGCTGATGACGGGACGGCGGGCCGGGAGTTGTGGATGTCGGATGGCACCGAGGAAGGCACCACCCTGGTCCTGGACATCAACCCCGGCCTTCAGGGTTCCATGCCATACGGCCTTACCGTGGTCAATGACACACTGTACTTCGCGGCAAACAACGGCTCCGCGGGATTCGAACTGTGGCGGACCGACGGAACGCCGGAGGGCACACGCCCGATTGTGGACATCCGATCAGGCTCTCTGAGCTCGGATCCATTTTGGCTGACCGCGGCCGGCGACTCCCTGTTCTTCGTCGCCTCCAACGGTTCGCAGGGCCGCGAACTCTGGGTGACCGATGGGACCTTTGACGGAAGCGCGCTTGTTCGGGACATCACGCCCGGACCGGCCGAGACCGACATATCCTGGATCACCCCATTCCGGAACGGGGTTGCCTTCCAGGCCCGACCGGGTGGCGGCTCGAACGAGCTCTGGGTCTCCGACGGGACCGCGCTCGGAACTGCAACGCTCGGCCCAATAGCCGTAGGAGCCAGCAGCCAGACTCCATGGATCACCGAAGCGTCCGGACTGCTTTTCTTCGCCGGCGAGGAAATCCTCAGTGGACGGGAGTTGTGGGTGTCCGATGGTACCGCAAGCGGTACGCGCCTGCTCCAGGATATCCATGTCACGGGCAGCAGCACCCCGACGGACTTCGCCGTGGGCGATGGCCGCCTCTTCTTCGCGGCCGATGACGGTAGCTCCGGACGCGAACTCTGGACCTCGGATGGAACGCCGGGCGGGACCTTCATGCTGGCGGACGTCCGCGCCGGGCCGCTGGGCAGTGAGCCCGAGGAAATCCTGGAGGTGGACGGCATCCTGTATTTCCGCGCCAACGATGGTCTTCGCGGCGAGGAACTCTATCGCCTCGACGCGCGGACTGTGCCCATTCAGCCTGCGCTCGCCGAGTTGCCGACCGCGGTCGAGATATCGCCGGCCTGGCCCAACCCCTTTGCGTCGTCGACCCGAGTCCGCGTTCGCCTTCCCGAGTCAGGTCCCGTTCGCGCGGAAGTCTTTGACCTTCTGGGGAGACGGGTTTCCCGGGTATTCGATGGCGTCCTGGCCGCGGGACTGGAGCACGAAATAGAAGTCGATGGCTCCGGTTGGGCCTCGGGAGTCTACCTGCTGCGCCTACAAACCGGGAAAACCCTGTCGAGCACGCGAATTGTACTGAGCCGATAGCCCCCGGACATCGTAGTTTCCGCGCATGGGACGGATCATTGAAACAGGCGAAACGCCGGCCAAGAAGCGCCGGGCCCATATGCGGTCCTGCGCCGAGGTCCTGCGGCTCCTGGCGGAGCGCCCCGTTTTCGATGCCGAGGGCAAGGACATGGCGTCGTTCCTGGTGTTCAACCTGCGCGGCATCTACCAGACGATTGATGAGAGCGCTGCGGCCTGGGATGAGCGCAACTACTGGAAGAAGGCCGAGGGTCTTCGCGAGAAATGGCGCTGGGCCCGGACCAGCAGCGAGGAACTCGAGCGCTTGATTCGCGGTGATGCCTGGCACGAAGTCCCCCAGTTCCTGATCGGACTCATCCAGTATTTCTCCGGGGTCCGCGTCACCAAACTCACCCGTGACTCGGACTGGTGGGTCGGCGCGCACCGGGCGCTTCTGCGAAAAGGCCCATGAGCCAGGAGCCCAATGCGGTGGCTCCGTTCCCGGGGATGGTCCTGGCGGCCGTCCCGATCCTGCGGGACCCCAATTTCTACCGCAGTGTGGTGCTTGTTTGCGACCACAATCCGGAAGGCACCTTCGGCCTTGTACTGAACCGCGAGATGGAGTTGGAGCCCGGGCAGATTCTGGATGAACTGGAGGGCGCATACGGCGTCATCCGGTCTGGTGGACCGGTGCAGCCCAACACCCTTCATTATCTCCACGAGTTGGGGGGTCGCATAGAGGACACCGTCTCCATCGTGGACGGGCTCTGGTGGGGCGGGGATTTCGAATCCCTGAAGGCGGAAGTAGCGGCACCCACCAGTGAAGGCACCATCCAGTTCTTCCTGGGCTACTCAGGTTGGGGAGAGGGCCAGCTGGAGCAGGAAATTCAGGAAGGCAGTTGGGCGGTGGCCACCATGCGTCCGGAGTGGTTGTTCGGCGCGGACCCGGAGGGCATTTGGCGCGAGGTAATGCTGAGCCTGGGCGGTGACTGGGCCCTGATGGCCAACTACCCCGATGATCCGCGGTTGAACTAGAGATCCCCTTCCTGGGGCCGAAGGAGTACCTCTTCGACCACCGTCCGCGATGACATCTCCACAATGCTGCGGACCGCCTGGGCGATGTCGTCCGCAGGCATGAAGCGATCCTCGGGGATGTCCACGCCGTCCCAGGAGGGCGTGAGCGTGGCTCCCGGAAGAATGGTCGACACCTGGATGCCCGCGTCTTTGGTTTCCTCGCGAACGGCGCGCGAAAGGCCAAGCACCGCGTGTTTGGCTGCACAGTAGGCCACGCCACCGGGATAGCCCCGGACTGAGGCCACTGAGCCCATGAAGACAATGCGGCCCGACTTGCGAAGGGTCATTCCGGGCAGGAAGGCGCGGGTGACCAGAAACGCCGAGGTGACGTTGACCGACATCTGGCTCTCGAACACCTCGCGCGTGGTTTCTACAAGCGAGCCCGGCACAAACGCACCCGCATTGTTCACGAGCACGTCCGGGACGCCCGCTGCGTCCGCGACGCTTGCTGCCATCTGCCGGACCGCGTCCTCATCGGTGACATCACAGGGAAAGATCCGAGCTTCGGCACCCTTTGACGTACACACTTCGGCCACGCGCTCCAGATTGGTCTGATTGCGGGCCACGAGGCAGAGAGTTCGACCCTCCCCGGCGAGAGCTTCCGCAATGGCTGCCCCGATTCCCTGGCTTGCACCCGTGATGACGATGGTCGCCATCAGTGCCCGTTGATCAGGCGCATGAACTCGGCGCGTGTGTTGGCGGAGTCCAGAAACAGCCCCGACATGGCGCTGGTGGTGGTGCTGGAATTCTGCTTCTGCACACCACGCATCACCATGCACATGTGATTCGCCTCGATGACCACCGCGACGCCCTGGGGATTCAGCACGCGCTGAATCGCGTCCCGAACCTGGATGGTAAGCCGCTCCTGGACCTGCAAGCGGCGCGCATACACATCCACGACACGAGGCAGCTTGCTGAGCCCCACGATCTTGCCGTCGGGGATGTAGGCCACGTGTGCCTTTCCAAAGAACGGAAGCATGTGGTGTTCACACAGCGAGTAGACCTCGATGTCCTTGACCAGGATCATCTC
>JABDJZ010000290.1 GCA_013003255.1 Rhodothermales bacterium | reverse complement strand
GCCACACCGTGGCCAGTCCGTTCCGCGTAGGCGATCAGGCCACGCGCGTGCTGATTGTGGACCTTGCCTTCGTAACGAATCTCGGGGGCGTTCCGGGAAATGCGTTCCTGCCACATCCGGTCCGCCGCAATCAGCTGGCCTTCCGGGAGCAGGTTCTTTACGGGAATTCGAATGCACGCTACGTTTTCAGCGAGCGCCTTTCTGATCCGGCGCCAGTGAAGCGGGTCAGGAAGGAATTCGTCACCATCCAGGATCATGATGAAGTCCTCGGTGGCGAATTCGAGGCTGTGGTTGCGTGCCTCCGCGAATGAGTCGGGCCATTCAATCTGCTCGATGACATCCGCGTATCGGGACGCAATCTCAAGTGTTGAGTCCGTGGAACCCGTGTCAACAATCACGATCTGGTCCACGTGTGGCCGGGCAGTGCTGAGGCACTTCTCCAGTCCCTCCTCCTCGTTCCTCACGATCATGCAGAGTGACAGGGTGTGTGTACCCTTTCTCCGCTTCATTTTCCGGGATGCGCTGCTCATTGGGGTGACCTCCTGGTGGTGGTTCGGGCGGCCCGTAGCCGCCCTTCGGTGAGCCCTCGCCTGGGGGCAGGATCTACTTCTCCGAGGACTTGGCCGCTTCTTCCTTCCGCACAAGCTTCAGCGTCGGGGCGGGTGCCCGCTTCTCCCCTTCCGTCGGCCAGACCTGAAGGGGCTGTACATGGCCCTCCTCATCGAACATGGCTTCATCGGAAAGGGTCGGCGTGAGGTCGTGCATCCACTCGGTGGTGTCACGGCGATCGTTGCCGGTACTGGGGAGCGGTTTGGTTCGTGCGGTCTGGGCCATCGGACTGGATAGGGGTTTTCTGTGCCCGGACCCAATGCGGGAAGCATGCCAAACTCCCGGACACACCCTCTGGAGCGCCAAAGACCCCGTTTGCGTGGGGGCCTTAAGGCATCTGGCCTCCCGTCGATACCCCTCTTGTCGAGTTACAGGCCGATAATTTGTCTCCGGTGTGGGAAACCCTTTCCCATGCCAGGTCGGACGAAGCGTCGAAATGAAGCTCACCGGCCGCCCAACCGGACGGCACGACTGTTGAAGTTTTCAATCGCTGACACCCATACCGCCACTTCGTCTCCATGTCCACCAGAAATCGATCCAACCCTTATCAGACTCAGGCCGTCCTCTCCGCATCTCCGGAGCAGTTGGTGGTCAAACTGTACGATTTGGGCATTGGCGCCTGCCACCGCGATGACCGCTACAAGCTCCGGGCAGTGCTGAAGGAACTGATATCCTCCCTTGACCTGGACAAAGGCGGCGAACTGGCAGGGCGCCTCTACGCGCTCTACGTCTTCTGCATGGAGCAGTCTACCGACGGTGACCTCCAGGCAGTGGCGGACCTCCTTGAGGGACTCCGAGAGGCGTTCCGCGAGGTTGCGGCCCAGTCAGCAAGAGCGGCGTAACATATGCTTAGTTCCATTAATCGGGCCCTGATGTCCAACAATCCGTACGAGCAGCTCCTGCAGCAGATCGTCCGGATAGAGAGCCAGCCCCGCGCCGCCATGGAACAGCGGCTCCGGACGACGCAGCGCCAGTCGGACATCCTGGGTGACCTGGACAGCTCCGTTTCTGCGCTGCACTCGTTGATGGAGACCTTTACGGATACCATCTCTACGCCTCTGGACGGACGGGCGGCCTCCATTTCCGACGATTCGTATTTCAGTGCAACGGCATCCGAGGGTGCTGTTTCGGGCAGCCATACCCTGAAAGTGGAACGACTGGCCTCAACCGATACACGGCTGAGCAAACAGTACACCAGCACCGGCGGCACGCTCAAGTCGTTCTTTGACACGAACGGCGCCCAGACATTCAACATCTCGGTGGCCGCGCCGACGGACGCGGACGAAGACAACCGCGAGGACATCGCCGTCACAGTGGACCTGAGCGCGACGTCGCTCACCGAGGACGAGGAAATCCTCCAGTACATCTCCACCTCCATCAACGACGCCATGAACTCGGCCGTTGATGCGGAGACCATTGAGTCGGACGAGAAGGCGGTGGCCTCGATGGTCAATGAGACCTCCGATACCGCCCGCTTCACGCTGCGCTCCGGTCAGACCGGATTTTCGAACCGTGTCACCTTTACCGACTCGGCCAACGGCCTTCTCGCAGCCATGGAGGTCACCACGGCCGCCGTAGCCACGGGCACCGGTGGCGGATACGTGACCGACATCGGCACTTCGGAGTCGGACTCGGAGCTGAACAGCAAGTTCGTGCTGGACGGCCTGACCATGTACCGGTCCAACAACCAGATTTCCGATGCGCTCAGCGGCGTGACCATGAACCTGAAAGAGGTTCAGACCACGTCACTGGACTTCAGCGTGGGACCCGACACCGAGGGGATCAAGAACCAGATCACCGACTTCATTGCGAAGTACAACGAGATCGTGACCCAGCTCGCCGGATCCACGATGATTGACGGGGACCTTGGCGTTCGAGGTGCCTTTGCCGGAGACCCGACCATGCGCAGTCTCCGGTTCAATTTGCGGAATGACGTGGCTGCCACGGTGACCAGCCAGAGCAGCGGGATGGTGCAGTCCATCGCGGAACTCGGAATCGACATCTCCGAGGACGGCACCCTCTCGATTGACGACAATGAGGCGTTCGAGGACGCCGTGGAATCGGACCCGACGGCGTTCAAAGAACTCTTTACCGGCTCGGACGGCATCGCGACTCGCATCGAGACACGCCTGGACGGTTATCTGGGCGCAGACGGCATCTTTGACAACCGTGTCGATGTCCTGGATGACTCCATCCGGCGCATCAACGACCAGTTGGAATCATTCGATGACCGCATGTCCCGACGGGAGTCCCAGCTCCGGCAGCAGTACGCCAAGATTCAGGAATCGATTTCCCTTTTCCAGGGTCAGCAGTCGTTCATCAGCAGCTTCGGCGGCGGTGGCGGGGCCTTTTTCTAGGCAGCAGCGGTAGTGCCTTCCCCAATCTGGGACTGGCACGTTACTTGATGTGAATGGGAGCGAACAGTTACCCATTCCATGCAACCATCCGGAATTCAGAAGCTGATTG
>JABDJZ010000101.1 GCA_013003255.1 Rhodothermales bacterium | reverse complement strand
CGAGGCCCCGACCCGCAATATCGAACGCTGTGCCGTGATCCGGAGAGGTCCGAACGATGGGAAGGCCGGCGGTGAAATTGACTCCCGTATCGAACGCCAGCGTCTTGAAGGGAATCAGGCCCTGGTCATGATACATGGCCAGCACGGCGTCATAGTCCTCCCACGAGCGCTCCGCGAAGAACCCATCTGCGGGAAACGGGCCATCCACGGCTACCGCTTCGCCCCGGACGCGGGCCATGGCCGGTTCGATAATCTGTGCTTCTTCACTGCCCAGCACGCCGCCATCGCCCGCGTGAGGATTCAGGCCAAGGACGGCAATGCGCGGCTCCCGAACACCAAAATCCGCGCGGAGAGAAGCCGCCATTCGGTTAAGGCAACGCGATACCGAATCGACCGTGATGCGCGCTGCCACCTCCCGCAGTGGGACGTGTCCTGTGACAACGCCCACGCGGAGTCCTCCGGCGACCATCATCATCAGGTAGTCAGATGTCCCCGTCCGCCCCGCAAGAAACTCTGTGTGCCCCGGACTGTCGTGTCCGGCCAAGTCAATGGCTTCCTTGCAGATGGGGGCGGTAACCATAGCGTCACACGTGCCCTCCATGCAGAGATCCGCGGCGCGCGCCACGGCCGCCATGGAAGCGGCACCGGCCTCCCGACTCACCCGACCAAAGTCAACGGCAAACCCGTCAATGGCCGAAACATGCTCAACCGGGACGGGCGCCCGACTCAGGCCCAGCCGTTCCGCGTGCACCTGGATGACCCGCTCATCGCCCACCAGAACGGCATCGCAGCGCTCGTTCACCACGGGTTCTGCGAGCACTTTCAGCGCCACCTCGGGCCCGATTCCGTTCGGGTCACCGATGCTGACGGCAAGGCGAGGTCGATGGGCTCCGGTCATCCGGTCGGATCAGCCGCGCTTGCGGTCTGCATAGTCGCGAAGGTATTCCACGAGCAGGCGCACGCCGAACCCGGTTCCGCCGACGGGCTTGTAGGGTTTCGCTTCCTTGAGGAAGGACGGCCCTGCAATGTCGATGTGGATCCACGGGTAGGAGACGAAATGCTCCAGGAACTTGCCGGCGGTGATGGAGCCGGCAGCCCGCCCACCCACGTTCTTGATGTCGGCTACCGTGCTCTTGATCTGTTCGCCATACTCCTCAAACATCGGGAGCTGGTGGACGCGCTCTCCGCTGCGTTCTCCGGCGGCCTTCAGCGGCGCGAGAAGCTCGTCGGCATCGGGGCCCTCGGACGTCATGACCGCGGCCGCGTGATGGCCGAGCGCGATGACTGCAGCGCCAGTGAGGGTGGCCAGATCAATGCAGACTTCCGGGTTGTAGGTCTTGGCGTAGGACAGCGCGTCTGCGAGAATCATCCGCCCTTCCGCGTCCGTGTTCAGGACTTCCACGGTCTTGCCGGAGTGCATCTTGATCACGTCGCCGGGCACGTAGGCGTTTTCGCCGGGACGGTTGTCCGTTGCCGGGATGAGGCCAATCACGTACAGCGGCAGTTCCAGACGGGCTACCGCCTCAACAGCGCCAATCACGGCTGCGGCACCGGCCATGTCAGACTTCATGGCGTCCATGGAGTCCTTGGTGGGCTTGAGCGAAAGGCCGCCCGTATCGAATACGACGCCCTTGCCGACGAGCACGACCGGCCGCTCGTTGCGACGGTTGTCCGGCATCCACTCCAGCACGGTAAACGTCGGCGGTTCCTGAGAGCCCAGGTTGACGGCCAGCAGGCCGCCCATCTGCTCCTCTTCGATCAACTCCTTGTTCCAGACCGAAGCCAGGTAGTTGTACTTCTTGGCAGACTTCTCCATGGCCTTGGCCAGGAGGGTCGGCGTCTTGTCGTTCGGTGAGGTGTTGACCAGGTCACGGGCCGTGGCCACAGCTTCGGAAATCACTCGTCCCCGCTCCGCACCGCGACGAACCGCCTTGTCATTCTCCGAGGTCTGAAGCACCAATCGCGCTACTGGCGCGGGAGCTTCGGACTCCGTGCGGTACTGATCAAACCGGTAGGCACCCAGCAGGAAGCCCTCAACAACGGACTGTGCCACGTACTCCACTTCCAGGGTCTCCTGGGCGGCAAGGGCCACGCCTACCGTCTCCACCTTGGCCACACCCGCCAGACGCGCGCCTTCAGCGGCAGCCATGCGAAGAGCCTCGCCGGAAAGCTTCTCGGCCGAGCCCAGCCCAAGCAGCGCTACACGCCTCGCCGAGCCGCGCTCTGGATAAAGCAGCACCGATGTGCCGGCGTCTCCACTGAAGTCCGGCGCAGCCCGGCGGAAGGAACCGCCGAAACTGTCTGCCAGGTCGGCCAGCGTACCGTCCGCCTGCTCTTCCATCATCGGAATGAGGAGCAGGTCAACGTCGAGTTCAGAAATGGAAATGGTCGTTACGGATACTTTCATCTTCGTTGGTTCGGCGTTTTATCCGCGGTTGCGCGGGCTCGCCTGAAGCATGGTTAGATACGCTTGGTCTTCTGCGGAGAGTTCGTCCTCTCCGGCCGATTCGGCCTTCAAATCCAGGAAACGGGGTGCCTGCTTAACCACCATTTGGATGGTCTCGTCAAGGGGCTTCCTCACGAAGGCACCCGAGGCGTTGGGGTGCCCACCGCCGCCCAGGGACTGCGCCCATTTGTGCACGTGGTCAGATCCCTGCGACCGAAAGCTGACCTTGGTCCCCCGTTCGGTTTCGGTAAAGAGCATGGTGGCCCTAACACCCTCGATGGCCAGGCCCCAGTTCACATAGCCCTCGGTATCCTCAATGGAGGCCCCGGTCTCTTGAAGCATGGCTCGCGAGATGACTGTATGCGAGATCTGGCCGTCGTGGGACATCTGCAGGGAGTTCAACACGCGACTCAGGAGGCGGAGTGATTCCGGGGACTTCCGGTCAAAAATGGTGCTGTGAATCTCCGAAGGCTCAACACCGCCACGCTCAATCAGGTCTCCGACCAGGCGGTGCAGGTCCGGGGTGACGTTGGAGAATCGGAAGGAGCCGGTGTCAGTGACGATGGCCGTGTACAGAGTCACCGCAATAGCGTGATCCACCAGGGACGGGTCATCTGCGTCGATCAGCTCATACACCAAATGCCCCGTCGACGACGCAGATTCCCGTGCATAGGCCAGGTCAAACCAACCCTCCGGGTCCGTGTGATGATCGATCAGGAGCTTTACGCCCGGGGCGTCCACGACGCTCTTTCCCATGGCGCCGAGCCGGTTCTTCGCGTTTGCGTCCATTACCGCCACCACATCAGCTTCTGCGATGGCCCGAATCTGGTCCAGTGAGCCGTCCCAGTGCTGAATGTCTCCCGCGCCGGGCAGCCATTCCATGTTGAAAGGCGTCAGATCACAGTTGATGATCGTAGCCTTCTTGCCCTTCTTTCGCAGGTAGTGCGCAAACCCCAGCACCGAACCTACCGCATCGCCGTCGGGGCGCGCATGCGTCGTCAGCACGAAACTTTGGGCGCTCTCAATGAGCGCGCAGACTTCCTTCAGCATACAGGGTTCGCGATGGCGCTGGAAGCACGCCGGGTGAGCAAAAAGAGCACAAAATCAGCCCAAGTTGAACTGCTTCAGCGCCGAATTTGTTCGGAACGCAGGGCGTGTCCGCGTGAAGATCCTGCTTGAGATGGTGCGGCTCTCCCGTCTGTCGAGAACGCCCCTGACGTGCGCTGGCCGCTCCTGAGAACACCGGCCATCCCGCAAGAGGAACCGGCCTATTTCCGGCCTGCCGCCATCACGAGACTGGTGAGCAACCCCGAACCCTGGAGATTCATCCCGCCGTCCACCACCAGCCGGGTCCCGGTCACGTAGGACGCGAGTGGAGAGGCCAGAAAGACGGCCGCTTGACCGATGTCATCCGGAGTACCGTATCGACCGGCCGGGATGCTGCGCTGGAAGCGGCGATGGAAGTCCTCGTCGCCCGGTGCCAGACGGGCCATGCCCTCCGTCCCGCCGATGGGCCCGGGTGCAATGCTGTTGGACCGGATGCCGTGCCGCCCCCACTCCAACGCCAGATTCTGCATGAGGTTGTCGACCCCGGCCTTGGCAGCACCCGCGTGGACCTGCGCGAAGTAAGGGACGAAGGCCTGCCCTGCCGAAATGAACAGGATGCTGGCATCACCCTGACTGAGTTGATCGAAGGCCGCGCGGCAGGCGTTGAACGAGCCCAGGAGGTCAATGTCCACGACGGACTTGAACCCGTTGGCCGAGAGTGACTCCGCCGGGGCCAGGAAATTCCCGGCCGCACCGCAGACAAGGTGCTGCACGCGCCCCAGTTTCTCGCCCGCCGCCTTGATAGCTGCTTCTAGGGCGTCGTAATCCCGCACATCCGCCGACCCGTACCAGACCTCGGCGCCCAGATCAGACAGCTTGGCAGCGGCCACCTCCAGCTTCTCCAGGGTCCGTCCGCAGATGGCCACGCTGGCCCCGTGCCGGGCAAAGGCCCCGGCAACCCCAAGGTTTATCCCGCTGCCACCACCGGTGATAAAAACGGTCTGCCCTTTGAAGAGGTCGGACGGAAGGAGGTCGTTCATTACTTGCCTTTGAATAGACTCTGGAACTTGGTAGCCAGGGCGACGGAGCCTTTGACCTTGAGCTTGCCTTTCATCATGAGCATCATGGGGTTGACGTTCCCCAGACTCACGTCCATCCAGTCCTTGGTGTCTGCCGTGACGCGGACTGTTGGATCTTCGATTTCGCCTTCCTCGGACCGATACGTCTTGTCAGCAAAGTGCAGGACGTAGTTGCCCCCGTCTTCTCCGGTCAGGTTGAGCTGTACGGTTCCTTCGATCCCCTCCGCGCGCTCGGGGACGAAGTTGCGGTCATAGGCCGCGAGGAGATCTGAGATGGTTTCGATCGGCATGGCATCGCGTGGCTTGTTCGGCCCTGGAAATCAGGGGTAGAGTCTATGGGTCTTCCACCCGTCCCCGTCCGCCTCAAAGATCAGGCGATCGTGGAGTCGGCTGGTCCTCCCCTGCCAGAACTCCATTCGGGCCGGGCGGATTCGGAACCCACCCCAGAAATCGGGAAGCGGGACCGGGCCGCCATCGAACTCTTTCGTGTAGTGGGCCACCCGCTCCTCGAGCGTGGAGCGGTCTCCCAGTTCGCGACTCTGGCGGGATGCCCATGCCCCGATCTGACTCCCGCGGGGTCTGCTATGGTAATAGGCGATGGACTGCTCGCGCGACACCCGCTCCACGGAACCCTCTACGCGCACCTGACGCTCGAGCACTGCCCAGTGAAAGGCAAGCGATGCATGGGGATTGGCCTCCAACTCGCTGCCTTTTCGGGACTCGTAGTTGGTGTAAAACACAAACCCGTCGGCATCGACCTCCTTGAGCAGGACGATCCGCACGGATGGCCGGCCGTCCGGCGTGGCCGTGGCAAGCGCCATGGCCTCCGGGTGTATCAGACCGGATTCTTCCGCTTCCCGGTACCAGGTGGCGAAGAGGTCGTACGGGTCTCCGGCTTCCGCTGCCGGGTCAATGCCCATCGTCACGCCCTGACCGAGCGTCTTGATGGTTTTGGCAATGGTCTTCAGCTTCATAGCGTGGCCTCAGCAGGTACAAGCACGCCCCGTTCGAGGGACAGAACCCGATCAGCCCGAGCTGCAAGGTCCGGGTTGTGGGTGACAATCACGAAGGTCTGCCCCATTTCCCGACTCAGCGTGGCCAGTTCCTCGTGGAGCCGGGCGCTTGTCTGCGTATCCAGATTCCCTGTGGGTTCGTCAGCGAGCACCATCCGTGGCTTGTTCATCAGCGCCCGCGCCACCGCCACGCGCTGCTGTTCGCCGCCGGACAACTCGGCCGGCACGTGTTCGGCGCGACCTGAAAGCCCCATCAATTCAAGGAGCTCCGCGGCGCGTTTTCGGGCATCGGCCATAGATGAGCGGCCAATCAGCGCCGGCATGGCTACGTTCTCAAGCGCGGTAAACTCTGGCAGCAGGTGATGGAACTGGAAGACGAAGCCGATGCTGTCATTCCTGAACCGGGCCAGGTCTTCGTCAGTGCGCCCGAAGACTTCTCGGCCGTCGAATATCACCTTCCCTTCATCGGGTCGGTCGAGGGCGCCGATGAGGTGCAACAACGTCGACTTGCCTGAACCGCTCGCCCCAACGATGGCCAGCACCTCGCCTTCTTCAATCTCCAGATTGACCCCCGACAGGACCGTCAGGCTTCCACCGCCGGCGGTCGGGTAGGACTTGTGCAGGTTCTGAACGGAAACAAGGGCCACCTAGTCGTCGCCGCGCTGGATTTCGTTCTTGTTCATCTTGTTTTAGAGATGCGAGCGCTGGATCCCGATGGCCTCCGCCGTCTTGCTGATGTTCCAGTCAAACTGAACCAGCTTCCTCTCTATGAACAGCTTCTCGGCCTGGTCCCGGAAGTCGCTGAACTGCTCGTAGCGATCCAGCAGACCGGCCATGGGGTTGCTGCCGCCACCGCCGGGACGGACGTAGCGGTCCACATCACCGGTTCCGATCTCATCCCCGTCCGCCAGAATGGTCAAACGCTCGACCACGTTGTAAAGCTCGCGGACGTTGCCCCGCCAGTCAAAGCGGGACATCAAGGACAGAGCGGCGTCTGAAAACGGCCTCGGCTCCAGCCCATTCCGGCGGGCAATCTGCTCTGCGATGTGCCGTGTGATGATGGGCACATCCCCGCGCCGTTCTCGAAGGGGTGGCACGTGAATCAGGATGACGCTCAGTCGGTGGTAGAGGTCTTCCCGGAATTCGTGCTGATCAATCTGGTCGAGCAGATTCTTGTTGGTTGCCGCCACCACGCGCACATCCACTGGGAGACTGCGATCACCGCCCACCCGCGTAATGCGATTCTCCTGCAGGGCACGAAGCACCTTGGCCTGGGCGGACAGGCTCATGTCCCCGATCTCGTCCAGGAAGAGCGTGCCGCCGTGTGCCTGCTCAAATTTTCCGATCCGCTGCTTGGTGGCACCGGTGAAGGCGCCCTTCTCGTGCCCAAACAGTTCGCTCTCGATCAACTCGGACGGAATGGCCGCGCAGTTGACCTCGACCAGGGGGCCGTCGCGCCGCGCGGACAGCCGGTGAATCCACTTGGCCACCAGCTCTTTCCCGGTACCGGCTTCCCCCGTGATCAGGACCCGCGCCTCGGTGGGTGCCACACGTTCCAGGGTCTCCTTGATGCGGCCGATGGCCGAGGAATCCCCGAGAATGGGCGTGATGCCGGTCTCGTGGCGCTCCACGATGGCCTGCCGCATCCGGCGATTCTCGTTCTCCAGCTGACCGCGGTCCAGTCCGTTCCGGATGGTCAGCAGCAGCCGGTTCAAGTCCGGCGGCTTCTCGATGAAGTCATAGGCGCCGAGCTTGGTGGCCTCGACCGCCGTCTCCACGGTGCCATGCCCCGAGATCATGATGACCGGGACCTCCGGCTGGTCCGAGGCGATGCGCGAGAGGACCTCCAGGCCGTCCATCTTCGGCATCTTGACGTCGAGGAGAATGAGGTCGTAGCGCGACGCCTTCGCCTTCTCCAGCGCATCGTTTCCATCCACGGCCTCGTCTACCGCGAAGTCCTCGTATTCAAGGATCTCGCGTAGCGTGCGGCGTATCGCCGCCTCGTCGTCGACGACAAGGATGGATGGCACGGCCATGGGCGGCCTAGTTGCTTACGCGAGCCAGGTGGAATTCGATGTCGCGAGCCTCCTGCGACTCGGGATAGTCGTCACGCACACGCTCGTACATGCGGCGTGCATCGGCAGTCTCTCCGGCTGCCTCGAATGCGCGGCCAGCCGACATGAAGTAGCCGGGGGACGTTGCGTCACTCGGATACATGGTCGCTGCGCGCGAGTAAAGGCGGGCAGCATCCTCAAACTCGCCGCGGCTCTCGAGAATGGCCGCTTCACCCGCGGTGGCGGATGCGCCGACAATGTTGCCGTCGCGATCGTAGGAACGGAAGAGGGGCATTGCCTCCTCGTAGTTGCCGAGGCGGAAGTAGGCGTCGGCCGCGTAGAACTTGGCCAGGTTGCCAGCGTCGGTGCCCCCATACTCATCCACGATGTCCAGAAGGCCGAGGTCGGCGCCTGTGCCGTCGAGCGCCGTCTGCCAGGAGCCGGCCTCGTAGGCGGAAACGGCTGCGGCCATCGCATCCAGAGCCTCCTGCTGCTTGGCTGACTGCATGAAGGACCAGCCGATGAAGCCGAGAATGATGACTACAACGGCCGCGATGGCGCCGTAGAAGTACGTGCGGTAGCGGTCCGTGAGATCCAGCAGCCGGGCGTAAACGGTGACGACCTTGTCCTCACGAAGTTCGTGGCGGCGTGAGATCTTGCGGGTCGGGTTCAGGGTCGACATGTGGTGCGGAGCAGGTTTCCGGTTCTAAGCGGTTCGCGGGGCTGTGCAAAGACAATCAAATTAGGCTGACCAGAGAGCCAAAACAATGCCAGCAATCAGGCTCCACCGGGTTTGACAGACTCTTCCCAAGGGTGCATGAACACGCCGCCACGGCCCGCCTGGCCACGCCGCCCGGAAGCGCTACCCACAGTTTGCCGAAAACTTTGCAGCACACGGGGGGGCCGCGACGGACATTATGGGCGGTATTTCACCTAAAAGAGAAAGAATCGCCATGGCTATCCGTCTCGGCATTAATGGTTTTGGCCGTATCGGCCGACTGGTTTTCCGCTCCATCCTGGAGCGCGGCTCTGAGGACTTCGATGTCGTCGCCGTCAATGACTTGACCGATGCCGCCACGCTGGCGCACCTGTTCAAGTACGACTCGGTCCACGGCAAATTTCCCGGCACGGTCAAGACCTATGGGGAAGGCCTCGAGGTCAACGGTGACCGCTTCAAGGTCCTGAGTGAGCGCGATCCCTCGAAGCTGCCCTGGGGCGAGCTCGGTGTGGACGTCGTGATTGAGTCAACCGGGTTCTTCCGCACCCGCGAGAAGGCAGCCCTGCATCTGCAGGCCGGCGCCAAGAAAGTGGTTATCTCCGCCCCCGCCTCCGGCGCCGTGGATGCCACCGTCGTACTGGGTGTGAATGATGACGTCCTGACCGGTAAGGAAGAAGTCATCTCCAACGCATCCTGCACCACCAACTGCCTGGCTCCGATGGCCAAGGTGCTTGACGATGCATTCGGCCTCAAGAAGGGCTTCATGACCACGGTCCACGCTTACACGTCGGATCAGAACATTCAGGACGCTCCGCACAAGGACATGCGCCGGGCCCGTGCTGCGGCCGTCTCCATCATTCCGACCACGACCGGTGCCGCCAAGGCTGTCGGCCTCGTGCTGCCGCACCTGCAGGGCAAGCTTGATGGCTTCGCGCTCCGCGTTCCGACCCCGGACGGCTCCCTGACGGACCTTACCGCTGAGCTCAGCAAGGAAGTCACGGCCGAAGAGATCAACGCCGCCTTCAAGGCCGCCGCGGATGGTCCTTTGAAGGGCATTCTTGAGTACTCCGAGGAGCCACTGGTTTCCATCGACATCGTGCACAACCCGCACTCCAACATCTTCGACGCCTTGTCGACGATGGCCTCCGGCAACCTTGTCAAGGTGGTGGGCTGGTACGACAACGAGTGGGGTTATGCCAACCGCACCGTGGATGTCACCAAGAAGCTGATGGACCTCGCCGGCTAAATGAACAAGCTCCGACTTCAGGATCTGGATGTCGCCGGAAAGAAGGTGCTCATCCGCGTGGACTTCAACGTCCCGCTCGATGGTACTCGGGTAACCGATGACACGCGCATCCGCGCAGCCCTTCCCACCATCAACTCCGTCCTGGACCGGGGCGGCGCAGTGATTCTCTGCGCCCACCTGGGCCGGCCCAAGGGCCAGCCCGACCCGAAGTACACCCTCGCCCCGGTCGCCGGCCATCTGGCCGGCGTCCTGGGCCGAGCGGTGCAGTTCGTTCCGAGCCTGACCGGCCCGGATGCCGTGGCCTTCGCAGAGGACCTCGCCCCCGGCGAGGTCCTGCTGCTGGAGAACACGCGCTTTGATCCGCGCGAGACGTCCAACGACGAAAGCCTTGCCAAAGAACTGGCGGCCCTCGCCGATGTCTATGTGAACGACGCCTTCGGCGCCGCACACCGGGCGCACGCCAGCACGCACGGAGTCGCGTCGCTCATGCCCCAGGCCGCCATGGGCATGCTGATGGAGAAGGAAGTGGACTACCTCGGCAAGCTGCTGGGTACGCCCGATTCGCCATTCGTCGCCGTAATCGGTGGTGCCAAGGTGTCTGACAAAATCGGCGTCATTGAGCAGCTCCTGACGCGGGTGGACTCACTGATGATCGGTGGGGCCATGAGCTACACCTTCCTCAAGGCTCAGGGCCACAGCATCGGCACCTCCCTGGTGGAAGATGACAAGCTGGACGTGGCCACGGACGTGATGAAGCGTGCAGGCGATCGCCTGCTCCTTCCTACGGATCACATGGTGGCCGATCGCTTTGCGGAAGATGCAGAGGCCAAGGCCTCGGGCATCGACATCCCTGAAGGTTGGATGGGGCTCGACATTGGGCCCAAGACAATCGCCCGGTACCAGGAGCACATTGGCTCCGCCAAGACCGTCATCTGGAACGGCCCGATGGGCGTGTTCGAGATGGCCGCCTTTTCCAAAGGCACCAACGCCGTTGCAGACGCGCTGGCCGATGCCACGGATGCCGGCTGCCTCTCTGTGGTTGGCGGAGGCGACTCCGTGGCTGCCGTCACCCAGGCCGGCTACGAAGACCGCATCAGCCACGTCTCGACGGGCGGCGGTGCCATGCTCGAGTTCCTGGAAGGCAAGGTCCTCCCGGGTGTGGACGTCCTGACCGACGCGTAACCGCGCGACGATGCGAGCGTAGGAGGCGTCAATTACCCTCCCCCTATGCAAGACATCGTAGTCCAGGCCACCGGTCTCGGCAAAGCGTACAGCGGCGGCTTTCGCGGCAAGTCGGTCCAGGCCCTGTCGGACTTTTCGCTGACTGTCAGACGCGG
>JABDJZ010000609.1 GCA_013003255.1 Rhodothermales bacterium | reverse complement strand
GCAGCGGACTGTACCTGGGCTGGAGAAACGGGATGCTGGCACAGGGACTCTATCTGGTGATGGGTCTGTTCCTGCCGGTGTATGCAGGTGACGGATTCGGACCTGCCTACCTCTTTGGGGCCGTGTCCGCGGGATACCTGCTGGGCTACCCGCTGGCGGCATTTACGATCGGTGCGCTTTCCCGCAAATGGAACACCCTCGGCGGAAGCGCCCTGGCCATGATGGGCGGCTCGCTGGTTCTATTCACGCTGGGCGTCACCTGGCTGCACTTCGCGGCCGGCCACGCCACCTGGCTGGAGTCGCTTGACAAGGGATGGTTCCGGTTCATCCCGGCCGACATCGCCAAGATCATGCTGGTCAGCCTGATCTACTCGGGCACGCGTCGGCTGAAGTAGGCAAGGCCTCGCCGCGGCTGTCCTGTAATCTGGACGGCAGGAAGCCCGCAGTGGCTGCCGCAGGGCAGGAAAGACGGGCCCACGGCCAGAAAAGACGGGCCCTTGCGCCGGAAACGACCCCGGCACGGGATTCGTAGTGGGTTACAGTATGCGAACCCTGCTACTATTTCTGACCGCGCTTCTTCTATCCGCCCCATCCGTGGCCCAATTACCAGGATGGTCGGGCGATTACGGCTCCATTCTGGATGACCCGGAAACAGCTGCGCAGGGGGGGAGGGCACTCAGTCACCTGTACGACATGCGGCCGGCCCAGGCGCGGGCTGTCATCGATTCGCTGAAGGCGGATTATCCGGGACACCCCATCGGCTTCTTCCTGGACGGGCTGGTCGTCTGGTGGGACATCCTGCCTGTGATCTCGGTGGGCGATACGGGCGATGACCTGGCCTTCTTCACGGCCATGGACCGAACGGTCAAGGCGGCCGACCGACTCGGCAAGAGCGGCGACTACCCATTGGACGCTGTGTTCTTCAAGGCGGCAGCGCTGGGCTTCCGTGGGCGTCACCTGTCGAATCGGCGCGAGTGGCTGCGTGCAGCCAGAGACGGAAAGGCAGCCCTGGATCTGGTATTTGATCTGGCCGAGCGGGACCCGGACAATCCGGACTTTCTCTTTGGACTGGGGGCGTACAACTATTTCGCCAGTGCCATTCCGCGGGAGTATCCTGTGGTCAAGCCCTTCATGTACTTCTTCCCGGAAGCCAATCCGGACGAGGGCATTGAGGCCCTGCACCGGGTCGCTGAGGAAGCCAGCTTCGTGGGCACCGAGGCCGCGTATTTCCTGCTCCAGATCTACATGGCTTTCGAGCCCGATTTCGCCAAGGCACAGGAAATGGTGAGCCTGCTGCGGGAGCGCCATCCGTCGAACGCCTTCTTCCACATCCTGGAGGGACGCGTGCAGTCCCGCTGGGGCCGCTACTTCACGGCGGCCGACCATTTTCGGGACGTCATCGCACTTCACGAGGCGGGTGAGCCGGGGTACACCGACGGCCTGGCGCAAGGGGCATGGTACCACCTGGGCCGAAGTCACATGGCGGGCGCGCACCTGGAGGAGGCGATTTTGGCATTCGACGAACTCGAGCTTCTGGCCGCCGGTGATCAGCGCTCGGTCTACCGATCCCTGGGCCGCCTCAGAGCCGGCATGGCCCTGGACCGGCTCGGCCGACGAGGTGAGGCCCAAGCCGCTTACCGCCTGGTGCTGTCACTTCCCGACGTCTCGGATTCACACAAGCAGGCCAGGCGCTACCTTAAGGAAGCCTTCGGAAGCTGATCCGGACGCCGACTTCGCGTGCTCTTGTCCTCGCGGGCACCGGGCCTCGTCGCACCGCCACACCACCCATGCCCTTTCCATTTCGCTACGTCGAATTTGACCCCACTGCCCATGGGGAAGAGAAGTCGGCCTTCGAACAGCTCCTCGATCTGTTCGAGCAACTGCTGCAGTACACGGCAGGGGATGCGGGCGAGGCGCTGGCGTGGCTGACGGAGCTGGATCGTAAGTACAACTTGACCAAGAGCGACGAGGGCATCGGCGACTTCATCGAGGAACTGCGACGACAGGGCTACCTGGAGGACACGGAGCAGGGCGAGGTGCGCATCACGGCCCGTACCGAGCGATCGCTCCGGCGGCGCTCCATGGAGGAGGTGTTCAACAAGCTTCGCAAGGGTCCGGGCGGTCAGCACAAGACTCCCCATGCCGGCAAGGGTGGGGAGCGCCTGCCCGAATCGCGTGGCTGGAGATTCGGCGACGACATCCGTCACCTGGACGTGACGAGTTCTTTCTCGAACGCCTATCGCCGAGGCGGCATCGATGACTTCAGCCTCCAGGAAGAGGACCTGGAAGTCTACCAGACCGACCATCAGACCAGCGTGGCCACGGTTCTGATGATTGACCTTTCGCACTCGATGGTGCTCTACGGGGAGGACCGGATCACGCCTGCACGGAAGACCGCCCTGGCACTGGCGGAGCTCATCAAGACGCGGTATCCCAAGGATTCCCTCGACATTGTGGCGTTCGGCAATGAGGCCTGGGAGGTGTCCATCAAGGACCTGCCCTACCTGAACGTCGGGCCGTACTACACGAATACCCGTGCGGGCCTGCAGCGGGCCCGCGACATCCTCAGGAGACGGAAGAATCGCAACAAGCAGATCCTGATGATTACGGACGGCAAGCCGTCCTGCCACATCGAGTACGGGAAGATGTACCGAAACGCATTCGGGCTGGACCGGAAGATCGTCAACAAGGTGCTGGATGAGGCCGTGATGTGCCGGCGGGAGGGGGTCACCATCACCACGTTCATGATTGCCCAGGACCCGTATCTGCAGCGCTTCGTGCGCGCCTTGACCGAGTCCAACCGGGGGCGTGCCTACTTTGCGAGCCCGGACGACCTGGGCGGTTATCTGTTCGAGGACTACGTGCGTCACCGGACCAAACGGGTCCGCTGATGCTGCAGCCGCGCAAGCGCCTGGGGCAGAACTTCCTCAGGGATCCCAACATCATTCGAAAGATCGTGGGGTCGGTCGAGGATGACGTTTCCATCGTGGAAATCGGGCCTGGCACCGGTGCGCTGACGGGGCTTCTTCTTGAGAAGGACGCTTCCCTCACGGCCATTGAAGTGGATGAGCGGGCGGTTCAGTTGCTAAAGGACCACTACCCATCCCTCGATGTCCGGCATCAGGACGTGTTGGACGTGGACTGGGCGGCGCTTGCCGCCGAACGGGGCCGCGCCCTGCACGTGGTGGGCAACCTCCCCTATTACATCACCACCCCCATTCTCTTTGGGCTTCTTGATGCCCCCCGGGGGACAATTGCCCGCTTTGTGGTGATGATGCAGCGCGAGGTGGCCCGGCGCATTGTGGCCGTTCCGCGGACCAAGGCCTACGGGATTCTGAGCGTGGTCCTGCAGAAACTGTCGCGGCCCAAACTGCTGTTTGACGTATCGCCCAACGTGTTTCACCCGCGGCCTGATGTCACCAGTTCCGTGGTCAGTTTTGACCTGGACGTCCCTGAACTGCCTGTTGAAGACGCCTTCTTCCGGCGCGTGGTTCGAACCGCGTTCAATCAACGCAGGAAGACCCTGCGGAACAGTCTTTCCAGCATGGGTCTAACCGTGCCAGAGGACTACGCAGGCCTCCGCGCCGAGGCGCTGACGCCGGACGATTTTGTAACGCTGTCTCGCTATCTTCACGGCCAACGCGCGCCTTCTGCGTGATGTAGCCATTCTGCCGGCCCTAGCCGCAGGCACGACGGATTGATCAATGGAGCCAGTGGACGTACAGGGGATGGATTCGGTGCGCCCCACGGGGACGCTGGAACTGGACGGCGAGATGATCGCCGACATCCAGTCGCTTGTTGATTCCAACTCGCGCGCAATGGTCCTGAACATCCTCGCCGATGTTCACCCGGCAGACATCGCCGGCCTCGTCAGCCACCTCTCCCGTTCGGACGCCGGCCAGGTTCTGGGTTGGCTGACCACGGAGATCGCGGGTGATGTCATCGTCGAACTCGATGACGACTTCCGTGCTGTCCTGCTCGGAGATGTCGCGCAGACTCGCCTCACGGCGGTACTGGACGAAATGGACACGGACGATGCGGCCGACGTCCTGTCCGACCTTCCCGAGGAGGTTGCCGAGGCCGTCCTCCCGACTCTGGAGGATGCCGAGGAAGTCAGCTCCCTGCTGGCCTACGATGAGGAAACGGCCGGTGGCATCATGGCCGCCGAGTTCGTTGCCGTGCACACCGGATGGACGGTGGCCGAGGCCACCGAAGAGGTGCGCCGCAATGCGGAGGAGGTGGAGCAGGTCTTCGGCGTCTACGCCGTGGATGAGGACGAGACCCTGCGAGGGTTCGTTTCCCTGAAGCGCCTGTTGCTTTCTCCCGCTGATGCGCTGATCGAAGTGGTGATGGAGGCTGATCCGACCTGCGTCGCTACTTCGGTCGACCAGGAAGAGGTGGCACGCGTGATGGAGCGCTATGACCTGGTGACGCTGGCCGTCGTGGATGATCAGGGCCGGCTGGCCGGTCGCATCACCATTGATGACATCGTGGACGTCATCCGCGACGAGGCTGAGGAGGACATCCAGCGCATGAGTGGTGTGGCCGGTGGTGAGGAAGCCACCGACTCTGTCCTTCGCGTGGTTCGGGGGCGTTTGCCCTGGCTGCTGGCCGGCATGCTGGGCGCAGGCCTTGCCGCTGTCGTGATTCTTCAGTTCGAGGACGCCCTGGCGGCCTCCGCCATCCTGGCGGGCTTCATTCCCATCGTCATGGCCACCGCCGGCAATGCCGGAATCCAGAGTTCGGCCATCGCAGTGCAGGGCCTGGCGGCCGGTGACATCTGGGCCGCCGACCTCATGCCCCGCATTATCCGGGAAGTGCTGGTTTCCATCCTCAATGGTCTGGCCAGCGCGGTCATTCTCGGGCTGGCCATCATGGCGGTGGGGGCCAGCGGATTGATCGAGATCGAATCACCTACAACGCTGGCCGGCACGGCGGCGCTGGCCCTGGTTCTGGTGATCATGTTGGCCACCACCATCGGAGCCACCATACCGCTGCTGCTGGACAAGGCGGGAGTTGATCCTGCGCTCGCCACCGGTCCGTTCATCACGACCAGCAACGATATCCTCGGGATCCTGGTCTTCTTCCTGCTAGCCGAGGCGCTCTACCTGTAGCGCCGATTCCGCCGTTGGGGCCCGCAGAGTCGCGGCGCCCAATCAAGCCGGAGGCCGCCGACCTACAGCTGCTCAGGTGCCTGATACCCGGGATGTCCCGGTCCGGGCGCGCCGTCAGGCGAGGCCGCGTTGTACTTCGAGGGGCACTTGACCAGGATGTTCTCGGCCACGAAATCCGCGCCGTCCGCATAGCCTTCGATCACCAGCTTTTCGGCGTCCTCGAAGTTGGCCGGCTTGGGGTTGGCATACCGGACGCGACGGACGTTTCCGAGCTCATCGGCCATGGAGAACGCAAAGATGTTCGTAGCCGGGTCATACGTGAACGGCTGATCTTCCACCCACATGCCGACGACGTGTGCGGACCCTCCCGAGGCCGCGGCTTCATCGAAGTCCATGTACCCACCGACCTCCTGGCCAAAGCTGGTCAACAGCATGGCGGTAAAGGCGACGAGGAAGAGCCCTCCGAAAATGGTCTTGGTCTTCATGTCTTGTGCGGGTTCAGCTTGCTTCGTCTTCAGGTATGCGGTCTTCCACGAGCCGTTCCAGACGGTCTATCTGGCGATCTGTTCTCAACAGAAAGATCGTGATGCCGATCCAGATGATCAGAACCACGGCGAGGACTACAAAGAGTTTATCGTTCGAAAGCATCACTTCCTCAAGCGGTGAGGGGGCCTGGGTGGGGATTCCTCCGGCCCAGATGGAGTCAAAGGCGGTGGATTGGTCAACAATCGAGGCACCGGCCGCGTCCTGTGCGGCCCCGGGCATCGCGTCCTGAACCGCTTGCGCGGCATCCTGTGTCAGGTATTTCAGCATTCCAGGCATCTCAGTCCTCCGCGTCTCCCGCAAGGCGGAGACGTACCGCGGCCAGGCGGACCCGCTGGGTGTACAGGATCCAGAAGAGGCCGATGAAGCCGATCACGGCAGGGTAGAACACCAGGCGCATCGCCGGTGCGGTAATGTCGCTGAAGGCCGGGTTGCCGTCGGCGCCGGGGTGCAGGCTGGTGAGTTGGCGTGGCACCACGTACAGCAGGAAGGGCACGGTCAGGGCAGCGAAGAGGTTGTACGCCGCGGCTACCCGGGCTCTTCGCTCCGGATCGTCGAAGGCGCTGCGGAGCACGAAATAGGCGCCGTAAATGACCAGTTGCAGCGCGGCCATGGTCTGCCGGGGGTCAAAATTCCACCAGACATCCGTGCCGACGTACCACGTGAACTTGGCCCATGCAATACCGGTGATGAGGCCAAGGACACCGAATGCGAATCCAACGCGGGCCGCCTGGAGGGCCCTGATATCACACAGCGGTCTGCCACTACGCAGGTAGGTCACGGAATGGACCGCGGAGACCAGCACGGCCGACATCATCGTAAACCACATCGGCACGTGGAAATACAGGTTCCGTGCGGTGTGCTCCAGGATGTTGATCCTGGGGATGTCCATCAGGAAGGCGGCGAGCACCACCGCCGTCAACCATGCCAGGATGACGTTTCGGACGATGCGGTAGCGGCCGACGTTGGTCGGTGAACTCATGGGCTAGGGGTCTTGGGGCGAACAACCAACGGACGCTCCGGAGGATTCAGTCTTCCCAGATATAGTCGAAGAGGAGGATGGCTCCGGTGATAACCGTGCCGGCAAATGCGATGATCACGCGGAGGTCACCTGCGGCGGAGGCCCAGGAGCCGCCACCCTCCAGAGCGGCCACCGCGGCCGGGACCACCGTCATCAGCAGCGGAAACAGCACCGGGAAGGCCAGGACCGGCAGCAACGGGCCACGATTGCTGGCGCGCGCGATGATGGCCGACAACAGGGTAGTGGCGCCGGCCAGACCCAGGGATCCAAGTGCCAGTACAAGTGCCAGCAGCCCGGCCTGGGCCACGTCCAGGTTGAGCAGCAGAACGAACCCCAGTGTGGTGACCACGTCCACGGCCAGGAGCAGCAGGTAGTTGAAGAGGAACTTGCCGACGTAGACCATCGAGCCCCGAACATTCATTCGGAGTATGAGCGACGTGCCGGATTCCTCCTCGCTCACGAACGATCGGCCCAGTCCGATGGCTGCCGAGAAGAAGACCACGATCCAGAGCAGTCCGGCTTTGACACCCGGCGTCACCACGTCCCGGCCGATTCCGAGTGCAACCACGAAAACCGAGCTCACCACGAACATGAGCAGCAGGTTTAGCGCATACCGGGTGCGAAACTCAAGTTGAATGTCCTTTGCCAGGACGGACCAGGTGCCGGTGAGCCAGTGTTGCATGGCGTCAAGATAGCGCGGGCGACTGGTCGGTGAACTCGCCGATGAAGCTGATCTCGGTTTCAAGGCGATAGCCGGTCTCGCGCTCCACCGTTTCCTGGATCCTGTCGATCAGTTCGCGGACGTCGGCCGCCGTCGCTCCGCCGGTATTGATCAGGATGTTGGCGTGCCGCTGGGTGATCATCGCGCCGCCCATTCGCAGGCCTTTCATGCCGCATCCGTCAATGAGCCGGCCCGCGCCAACGCCATCGATCTTCTTGAAGATGCTGCCGGCACTCGGCTCTGTCTCAAGCGGTGGGTGGCGGGCCTGGCGCCACTCCAGGTTCTCACGCATGATCCGCCGCATGGTCTCCGGGTTGCCCTCTTCCATTTGAAAGGTGGCGGCGAGCACCACATCGTCCCGGCGGTGCAGGATCGAGGTGTCATATCCGAATTCGAAGTAGTCAACGCCGACGGTCCTGCGCACGCCTTCCTCGGTAAGGATGTCGGCATTCAGCACCACCTCCTCAATGAACATGGTGCGTTCGCGCGCGGGGGCAGGAGAAAGGAAGTGCAGGTTCTGCCAGAGAGCCCCGCCGATGGTCGAGGGTATGCCGACGTAGTGCTCGAACCCGCTCAACCCGGCATCCACGGCCTGCTCAATCAGGTCCGGATACAGCACGACGCCGCTTTCGGCCGTGACAAGGCCGTGCAGCCGGTCGATGGCGTAGCCCGTCGCGCAGTTTCGTATGACGAGGCCGCGGTAGCCGCCGTCGCCCACCAGGACGTTGGCACCGAGTCCCAGCAGGAAATGGGGGACACCCAGTTCGCGGGCGGCGAGGATGGCCTCATGCAGTTCGTCTGCCGAACGCGCCTCATAGAAAAGGTCGGCGGGGCCGCCAATGCGGAACGTGGTGTACGGGGCCAGCAGTTCGTTCCTGCGAACGCGGGTGGGTCCCAGCCGGCGGATGAGTGCCTTGGAATCAAACATGCCGCCCAAACGCTGCGTGGGTGCGCCGGTTCGTGAAGCCGGTGTGCGGTCGCAACCCTCACGGTCCTGAACCGGTACTGATGCCGGTACCCACATTATCCAAACCTCCCGAAATGGCCCAGAATCAATACCCCAACCTGCAGCGCGCCATCGCCCGATTTGCGACGATGGGAGCCCTGTTCGTGGTCATCGCCGGAATCGGCGGCGGCTGCATGACCACCAGCATTCGCTCCGGAGAGGGCGCCGTCAAGTACAGCGTATTCGGCGGTACGGATCTCGATAAACAGTTTGGCGAAGGGCTGCAGATTCACGCACCCTGGGTCGATCTCATCCGCTATGACCTGCGCGTGCAGGAGCAGCTGGAAGACATCGATGCGCTGTCCTCAAACGGTCTGCAGATCGGCATGGATGCCTCCATCCGCTGGCGTCCGCGCCCTGGAGACATTCCGGATCTCCACACCACGTATGGCATCGATTATTACCGCAAGCTCGTCCAGCCGGAGCTCAGGAGCGCCGTGCGCGAAATCGTCGGGCAGTACACGCCTGAGGAATTGTACTCCTCGCGTCGTCAAGAACTGCAGACCCAGATCTTCGAGCGGGTGGCCAATGCTGTTGAGCCCCAGTTCGTCCAGGTTGACGCGGTCCTGATTCGCGACATCAGCCTTCCGGATCAGATCCGTGGGGCCATCGAGAACAAGCTCAAGGAGGAGCAGGAAGCGGAGCGCTATCAGTTCACCATTCAGAAGGAACGCCTGGAGGCCGAGCGTAAGGCCATCGAGGCCCAGGGGCAGGCCGAGTACCAGCGGATCATCACCGCCAGTCTGTCGCAGCAGTTCCTCCGGTTCAAAGGAATCGAGGCCACGCAGTTGCTGGCCAACTCCGAGAACGCCAAGACCGTCATCATTGGCGGTGGCGAAGACGGGCTGCCCGTGATCCTGGGCAACTGATCCCTTTCAGTCTTTGGATTCCGGGAACGCCCCGGTCGCGATCTGCGGCCGGGGCGTTTTCATGCCGGGCATACGGGGATGCCCGCTCAGTGCCGGACGGACCCGGCCGTCAGACAACTTGGGGTGACCCGGCGACCGTTCGCGCAGGTGTACGCCGGGTGCCTTTTCGGGCGCTTCTATTTTTCTTCAAGTACCGGGTAGAGCCCCAGAGAACGGTCGTGATAACAGAATATTGCCTTTCAGCAGTCTTTTTGAGGCTGCCGTCTTGTCAGTCCTTCGTTATGACGCCTATATTGACGAGATATGTGCACTGTTGGGCCACCCACCCTCGGGCGGCGGACCACGTTCCTCCACCCAGGTCCCACAGGCACCACTGGGGCTCCCATCAGCCTCCCCGCTGACCCAGTGCAAGACGCAACCCATCCACTCATCGGAAGACGCCATGCTTAGAAAGCTACTGGCGGCGGCATTCGTCGTCGTTCTGGCTCCCTCCCTCGCATTCGGTCAGGCCGCTGTTATCACCGGCTCCGTGACCGACGGTGACGGGCAGCCATTGATCGGCGCGAACGTCGTCATTGACGAACTCGTAATCGGCTCCGCCACGGACCTTGACGGACGCTACTCGTTCGAAGTGCCGGCAGCCCAGGCCCGAGGCCAGCAGGTTACCCTGCGAAGCCGCTTCGTTGGCTTTAGCCCGCAGATGCGGGTCATCACTCTTAACCCCGGAACACAGACTCAGGATTTCGTCCTGGTGCTTGACCGCCTCCGCCTCGACGAAGTTGTCGTGACCGGTGTGTCCTCGGCAACGCCAGCCAAGAAGCTGGCCTTTACCGTGGACAAACTGGACGCCTCGCAGATCGAGCTGGCGCCCGCAGCCAACGCGGTCCAGTCGCTTCAGGGCAAGGTGGCCGGTGTTTCCATTACCCAGACCTCGGGTCAGCCCGGTGACGGCGCTTCGGTCCGCCTCCGCGGCACGACGTCTCTGACCGGCTCTTCCGCTCCGATGTATATCGTAGACGGTGTCATCCTCACGGGTGGTCTTGCTGACATCGACGCACTTGACATCGAGTCCATCGAGGTTGTCAAGGGTGCCGCTGCTTCGTCTCTGTACGGCTCGCGCGCCCAGAATGGTGTGATTCAGATCACCACCAAGCGTGGCGGCAACGTAGCGTTCAACCAGACGCGCGTAACCTTCAGGAATGAGTTCGGCTCGAACCAGCTTCCTGGCGACTTCCAGGCCAACAACGCGCACGACCTGCGGGTCAACGCTACCGGTGACTTCGTGAACTCCGATGGCGTCAAGAACACTTGCGAGACCTGCTTCGCAAATGGCTACGGCCCGGGAACGGTCACCGATGACATCGGCGCTACGAACCCGGTCTCGTTCTACGACAAGGCCTACGCCAATTCCGGAACGCTCAACAACAACTTCGACGAGTTCTTCCAGGCGGGTGATACGTACACCAACTACCTCGCCGTCAGCCAGAACAGCGCGAAGACCAACTTCCACGCCTCGTTCACCAACTTCCAGGAAGGTGGTGTGCTGCCGGGCATGGACGGGTTCAACCGCAAGAGCTTCCGGGTCAACCTGGACCACCGCATCAACCAGAAGCTGAGTTTCTCCACGTCGAGCTACTACGCTTCCTCTGATCGTGACGTCCCGCGTTCGTCCGGCTTCAATCCGTTCTTCGGACTGATGTTTACGAACCCGCTGGCCAGCCTCTCCCGTCGCGACGAGAACGGCAACCTCATGGTGCAGGCCGATCCGCTCTCCGTTGAGGAGAACCCGCTCTACATCATCGAGAACGTCGATACCTCCGACCGCGACAGCCGCATCCTCGGCAACGCCCGTGTGCGCTACGAGCCCATGGAGTGGATGAATGTCGAGGCCAACATCAGCTACGACCGTCAGGATGATGACTTCCTGCGTTTCGCTGATCGCGGAACCGAGTCCATCGACCCGTCCAACTTCAACGACGGACAAATCCTTCGGACCAACTCGGTCTCCGAGGCGCTGAACGCTGACCTTACGGTCTCGCTGCAGCGGAGCTTCGACCAGCTCACAACGCGTGGTCAGTTCAAGTACCAGGCAGAGTCAACCGACTTCATCTCGCAGTCCATCACGGGTAACACCCTGACGTCTGAGGGCATCGCTGACTTCTCCAACGTGAATGGAGACAAGATTGTTGGATCCAACGAGCAGACGGTTCGTCTCGACGGACTGTACGCCACGGGTGGCATCGACTATGCTGACAAGTATATCGCTGATGTCCTTGTTCGTCGGGATGGTTCCTCGCTCTTTGGTTCCGAGGAGCGCTGGCAGACTTACTACCGCGTGTCGGGTGCATGGCGTATTTCTGAGGAGTCCTTCTACCCCTTCGGCGACTGGATGGAGGAGTTTAAGCTCCGCTTCAGCCAGGGTACCGCTGGTGGACGCCCGGGCTTCCAAGCTCAGTACGAGACCTTCACGCTTTCCAACGGACAGCTTTCCAAGGGAACGCTGGGCAACGCCTTCCTGAAGCCTGAACTGCAGACCGAGCAGGAGTTCGGAATGGACATGGGCATCATGAACCGCGTCAGCGCCAGCCTAGTCTACGCCAAGGCCAAAGTTGAGGACCAGCTGCTGGTCGTGCCCCTCCCGGGTTACTTCGGCTTCGGTTCCCAGTGGCAGAACGCCGGAGCCATCGAGTCCAACACGGTTGAGTTTTCGCTCGACGTCAATGTCCTGAACGGCGCCAACACGTCGCTGGACATGGGCCTTGTCTTCGACCGCACGCGTCAGGAGATCACCGAGTTCAACACGAACCCGTACAAGACCGGCCCGCAGTCGGCCTTCTACTACCGTGAAGGCGAGCAGATTGGCGCCATGTACGGCATCCACTGGCTGGATGACGTTGCTGCGCTGACTGAGCAGACGCTGGACGATGGATCAGCCGCGACCACCGGTTCCGGTGTTCCGACCGGATTCGACCCGTCGGCCTTCCAGGTCAACGATGACGGTTTGCTGGTTCCTGTCGGCATCGGCAACAGCTACACGGACGGAATCGCGAAGAGCCTCTGGGGCGAACGCGTTGACGTTGACGGTGATGGCGACGGCGACATGCTCTTCGGCATGCCGATCAAGGAACTCAACAGCGAAGGTCAGAACTTCCAGCAGATTGGAGACGCCCTGGCGGACTTCAACCTGGGACTCTCCACCAACCTGCGCTGGAAAGGCTTCAACGCCTACATGCTCTGGAACGCCCAGGTGGGCGGCCAGGTGTACAACTTCACCAAGCAGTGGGCCTACCGTGACGGTCGTCACGAGGACCAGGACCAGCTTGGCAAAGCTGACGGCGACAAGAAGCCGGCCCAGTACTACGAGGCTCTCTACGATGCTACCGCAGTCAACGACTGGTACTTCGAAGATGGCACGTACGTGAAGCTGCGTGAACTGTCACTCGGATACACGGTGCCGCGCGCCAAGCTGCAGAGCTGGTTCGGTAGCTCGCTCTACGGGCTGAACATCAGCCTGATCGGGCGTAACCTGCTCACCTTCTCGGATTACACCGGTTGGGATCCCGACGTTGGAGACGGTGGCGACGCCACGCTCTTCCGGGTCGACAACTTTGACTATCCGAAGTACCGCACCTTCACCGGCCGCGTAGAGATTCAGTTCTAAGATGTGGGAACGCCCCCGGCGTTAGGCCGGGGGCAGTTCGCCCGCCTTCCGGGGCGGACATCTGGAAAACCGATTACGAGGAAACACATGAAGTTCCGTTTCACTTTAGGCCTAGCCGTCGTTCTGATGTTCGGCATGACGGCCTGCCAGGATCTCTCGGTAGAGAATCCGAACAACCCTGACCGGACCAAGGCGCTCTCATCCCCGCAGGATGTAGAGAAGCTGGCGTCCGATACGTTCACCGATTACTGGGCCTCCATGCAGTGGTCATCACGGTCCATGCCGTGGTCGACGATTGCTGATGAGATCTCCAGCTCCTGGGCCAACTGGGGCATGCGTGACATGTCCTCCGAGCCCCGCATTGCCTGGAACAACGACCCTGCCTACAACCGTGAGGAGATGACCGAGTCTCCCTGGTTCGGCTCCTATGGGTGTATTTCCAACGCCGCGGATGCGCTGATTGCCGTCGAAGGCAACGAGGCCATCTACGAGTCCGAAGGCATTGACACCAACCGCATCAAAGCGTTCGCCAAGATGAATCTGGGCCTTTGCCTGGGCAACCTGGCCACCCGCTTTGACCGTGCGTTCATCGTCGATGAAACCACCGACCTCGAGGCTGTTGCTCTCGGGCAGGTGGAACTGGACCTGGCACCGTACACGGAAGTCCGTGACGCGGCCATTGCGAAGCTGGATGAGGCGATTGCCATCGCTTCCGCCAACTCCTTCACTATCACGGATGCCGAGGACTGGGTATTTGGACTGACCGTTGACAACAACGACCTGGTCCGGATTGCCAACTCCTTCGCCGCTCGCATCCTGGCCAGCAATGCTCGCACTCCTGAGGAGCGCGCTGCCGCTGACTGGGGCACCATCATTAGTCGCGTCGACGCCGGTATTACTGCCGACTTCGCGCCGATTGGTGATGACAACGGTGACATCCGTGAGTGGGACGCCATGAAGTTCTACGGCCAGGAGCATCGCACCTGGGCACGCGCTGACTATCGTACCATCGGCCCTGCTGATGAGTCCGGTGGATACGACAACTGGCTGGCAACGCCTACCCAGAATCGTAACATCTACGATGGCTTCAATTCCTCCGATCGCCGCATTGTCGGTGCCGGTGGTCCTGAAGAGAGTGGATCGTACTTCCGCTATGTGGGAGTGGCCGGTCCCTTCCCGTCATCGCGCGGTACGTACCACTACAGCTCGCACACGCACAACAAGTACAAGCCGTACCAGGAAAACAACGCCAACGGCGTCATGACTCACATGACCAAGGCTGAGATGGACCTGTACAAGGCTGAGGGTCTTCTGCGCACCGGCGGTTCTGCCGCTACGGTTGCACAGCTGATCAACAACACGCGTGTTGCAAACGGTGAGCTCCCGCCGGCTACGGCTGCTACACCTGCGGGCACGCCTGCAGACGGCAGCTGGAAGAACTCGCAGATCCACCTGAACGGAACCCTCTGGGGATACCTGATCCACGAGTTCCGCATGGAGACCATGGCCACCGCCGGTGCACTCGCTTACGCGAACGACCGCGGATGGGGTGATCTCGTTCAGGGAACGCCGATCCACTACCCGGTACCGGGAGCCGAGCTTGAGACGCTCGCGCTGGACAACTACACCTTCGGTGGTGTAGGCGGTCCGGGTGGCGCGCCCAAGAACAAGGCTGATCGCAACCTCGCCATCGAGGACCGCAACGTTCGGGTCAAGTAAGACCCCGTTGCCAGTTACTTGTGGAAAAGGCCGGGGCGAGCATATCGTCCCGGCCTTTTCTGTTTTTAGACTTCAATACTGAAAGCCATGAAATCGCGCATCACCGTCCTGGTCTGCTTTCTCATCGCTCCGATGATCTTCTCGGCGTGTGCTTCTTCCGGAGGAACGGCCCGTCAAGGACAGATCAGAGCCAACCTCGGGACGGCCTCCCGCAGTGTCCTCATTTCTGAAACCGTTGATGCGCTGACCACGCGCTACGGCTACCTCATGCTTCGCTCGGTGGTTGATACCGAGGACGTGCGGTTCGAGACCGACTGGCGCCAGGAATCGGCACTGGCCGATGAGAGAGACCAGGGCTACACCCACGCCCGCTCCAAGGTCACCATTCTGGCGCGTCCACGTAACCGCTCAGGATCGGGTGCCCAAAACCTGGCGGTGACCTTTATCGCCCAAACCCAGGTCCTTCCGTTTGGAAACGACGTCTGGGTGGAAGTGGAGCCGACCGAGATGCGTGAAGACGCCATTCGGCAGATTTCCAACTTCCTCCGCCGCTCGTACCAAACGGCCCTCCGATGAGTCGGCACATCCTGCTTGTATGTCTGGCGGCCGCAGTCCTTTCGGGCTGCGGCCGTCGTGGCGCCGTACCCCTGTCGTATGACCCACCCGGGTCTACGATCACGACTTCGAAGCCCATCGAGGCGCCGGTCCGGAGATCGTGGTCGCTCGGCGGCATCAATGTCACAAACACGTACGACGGTGCACGCCTGAACGGCCTGGAACGTACGAACGACACGCTTCTCGTCGGCCGTATCACGCCGGAAAATGCGCCTCTGAACAACAGCGCATGGTT
>JABDJZ010000597.1 GCA_013003255.1 Rhodothermales bacterium | reverse complement strand
GCATTGTGAAAGGCTAATAGCAGGTGAGTGGGCAGCCGGAGACTAGGGATTCGTGACCATTGTGAAAAGGTTTTCAGTCAGTTTCACGGCGGGAAAGCGTCAATTAGTCGGAAATCAACTCCCACGGCCGGGTCCGGGACCCTTTTCGCGGGGGCCGACGCCTGTCAATGCCCGCGCCACCTGAGTGCCCAAGCCTACCGGCCGCCAGCCTTCGCCACGTCCGCCGCCAGATCGATCGAATCCACCAGTCGCTGAAGTGCCTCGGGGTCGGCGCTATCGGCGTACGGATCGAAGCGGTGCATCTGCTGCAGCGTGTAGAAGGCCGCCCGGGGATAGAGGTCAAACTGGTCGTTCTCGTCCGTGGGACCCTTGGCTACCACACCCCACCACTCTTCGTTCATGTTGTTCGCGTCGGGCATGTAGTCGTGGTCGTACCCGTCATTGGACCAGGATGCGGTGGTGTCGTGCACGTCCAGGTTGAGGCTCTGGTCCTGCTTCCACCAACCGTCGCTCCACTGGAAGGTCAGGCCGCCCAGGGAATTCCCGGTGCGGCCCATCCCGGCGGCCTCGGCATAGATCTCCTCCCAGTTTGAGCGCAGGAAGCGGGCCTGATTGAACTGGTCTTCCTCCTGCGTGCGGGCGTTGTAGGCGTCGGCTCCGAACTCCGTCAGCAGGAAGGGCAGACCCAACGTCTCGTACACTTCGGCGAAGGCACCGGTGAAGGTCAGTCCCCGGTACACATTGGCACCGAAGATGTCCATGTCCGGGATCTCCTCGCCGATCATCTCGAGGTACTGGAGGTCCCCGTTGGCGATGGCAACGGGCCGCAGCGTATCCACTTCCTTGACCGCCGCCGCGGCCATCCCCATGGTCCGGTACAGCCAGCGGGCGCGGAGCGAACCGCGCTCCTCCTCAGGCACGTTCTCGGTAGACGCTGAACTCCAGACCAGGCCGTAGTTGTTTTCATTGCCCAGGAGCCAAAGCAATACGCCACGGGTGTCCTTGAACTTGGCGACCACCTCCTTGACCTCGGCCACCAGCCGCGCATGAACGGCAGGATTCGAGTAGTCGGTATCGGGCTGCCACTCGCCGGCCACGTCCACCCCATATCGACCCACCACGTGGTTGATGATGGTGTAGATGCCATAGTTGGCGTGGATGTACTCCACCCATTCCGGAGTGATGCCCTTGTCCTCCGCTTCAACGCGAGTCCGATAGGTTCGAATGGCGTTGACGCCCATCTGCTGCAATAGCGCCATCTCACGATCCACCGCGGTCTGAATCACCTCGCGCGGTTTCTCCCAGAGCAGATAGTCGTAGGTGGTCCCAATGGGCCTGTAGTCCCAATTGACCCCGTTGACGAAGAAGTCGCGTCCGTCCACCTGGAGCCTGATCCCGCTGTCATCCTGCACCAGTGTCACCGGCTCCGGACCGTCAGACGGCGCAACAGCCGCGGCCGCACCTTCATCCGCCGCGCGATCCGTGGCGCACCCTGCAGCAGCCAGCGCCACCGGAAGTACTAAGAATCCCAGACTACGTACCAATCGCTGCCTATAGCGCATACGTCTCATCCTTCTATATCAAGCTGGCGTCGGGGTAAGTGACCCGCGGCGTGCCTCCAACTCTGCCCGAATCTCGTGAGCCCGGGCCTCGGTGATCGGGAACTTGGCTACGGCCCAGATGGCAATCAGGCACGTAACCGCCGGAATCAGCACATCAAAAACACGCAGCAGGAAGACCGTCTCCGCGGTCTGGGCGCCTTCCAACGCCACATCAAAACCGGAGGCGTTCAACAGGTAGCCGCTGCCCGCCAGCGCTGCGGCCATGCCGAGCTTGACCACCCACCAGAAAATGGAGCCGAACATGCCTTCGCGCCGCTCATGGGTCGTGAGTTCATCCAGATCCACCATATCCGCGACCATGGCCGGCATCAGGGTAAAGAGACCGCCGAGGGCAAACGCGTAAAACGGAGCGGGAATGACTACCAGCCAGGGGATCTCGGGATTGTAGCAGACCCACTTGAGCAGGTACCCGAACGTGGCGACTCCGGTAGTCACGAAGAACGCTTTTCGCTTGCCGATCTTCGTTCCCAGCTTCGTGGCAATCACCACGACTACGAAGAAGGCGATCCCCTGGACGGTCCCGGCATACCCGGCATATTCCGCGCCCAGAAGCTGGTCCCCACCGAAGACGTAGTAGATGATCACGTAGAACTGGAACGACGCGATCAGCATGAAGCCGTTGAAGACCAGAAAGGTGGCCAGGCAGAGCAGCAGGAACGGCTTGGATTGCAGCACCAGGCCGAAGCCCTTGAAGAACTCCACCGTGTTTCTCCAGAGACCGCCGCCAGCTTCCTTGAGCGCGGCCCGCTCGGCCTTGTCCTCATCAGACTGAACGAATCGTTCCTTCAGGAAGATGGCCGGCAGAATTCCGATGCCGATAACCACCACGGCGATGATGATCGCCAGGCCCGAGGCCCCCTCCCTCTGATTCTCGAAGAACCCCTCGTATGTCATGATCCACAGAAACCACGGCGAGGCCACATAGGCCAGCTGTCCGATGAAGTTCTGGACGCCCATCAGCCGCGTCCGCTCGTGGTAGTCGGGCGTCAGCTCATATCCCAGCGCCACCCACGGTGTCGCGAAGACCGTGTAGGCCAGGTAGAAAATGATTGAGCCGATGAGGAAGTAGACGAAATACCAGTTCTCGCTCTTCCCATCCGGTAGCTGCCACAGGATCGCGAACAGGATGCCTGCCGCGATGGCGCCCCAGAAGATGTAGGGCCTTCGCCTCCCCCAACGACTCCGCGTGTTGTCCGAGATGTAGCCCATCAACGGATCGGTCAGGGCATCGGTGGTTCGAGGCAGGGCTCCCAACAGCCCAACGAGCGCCGGATTCATCCCGAAGCCGAGGTTGAGCACGATCATCATGCCCCCGCTGGCCGCGGCGAGCAGGTTGTTTACGAAGGCACCGAGGCCGTAGATCAGCTTGTGGCTGAGGGAAATCCGGTCTTGAGGTGCGGTCTCGTAGTGGTCCTGACTCATCCCATGAAAAGGTTTTCTTAGCGGAAATGTAGGGACCATCCCCGCTTGGCGCGCGCCATTCACCTATTTAGCTCCCCTAAGCGGTCCGCTTCTGATACTGACGGACGGCCAGGCTGAGAATCACCACGGCGTAGAGACCCAGGGCCGCGGTCTGCCGGGTCACGTCGGCGAGGCCGGCACCCTTGAGCAGAATGCGGCGCATGACTTCGATGAAGTGCGCGATCGGGTTGAACTCCGTCAGGATCTGTGCCCATCGCGGCATGCTTTCGATGGGCGTAAAGAGACCGCTCATCAGGATGAACACCACCATGATGAACCACGCCACGAACATGGCCTGCTGCTGCGTCTCCGTCACGGTGGAGATCCAGAGGCCGAAGCCCAGCATCACCAGGAGGTAGAGTCCTGCCAGGAGAAAGAC
>JABDJZ010000588.1 GCA_013003255.1 Rhodothermales bacterium | reverse complement strand
GCTATGGCCTTGGGTGGGGAATCCAGGACTACCACGGACGGATGGTGGTCAGTCACGGTGGCGGATATGACGGCATGTTTTCGCGACAGGCCTTGGTCCCGGAAGAAGACCTCGGCGTCATCGTACTGACGAACTCCATGACTGGGGTGGCGTCTGCACTGGTGAATCGCGTGCTTGATGCCTACCTGGGTGGAGACGAACGCGACTGGAGCGAGGAGGGGTTGGTCAACTGGACCCGCGCCCGCGAGCGCTTCGAGGCGCGGCAGGATGCTGCCGAGGCCGGCCGGATCGGGGGGACCTCACCTTCGCTGCCTCTTGAGGCCTACGCCGGCCGGTACGGAGGGGAGATGTATGGCGATGCGACCGTGTCGGTTGAGGACGGTGGACTCGTGCTACGCCTCTTCCCTAACCCGGACCTGGTTGCAGATCTGGAGCACCTGCATTTCGACACCTGGATTGTCCGGTGGCGAACGGAGCTCGCGTGGTTCGGGAAGGGCACGGCCCAGTTTATCATGGATGCGTCCGGAGCCGTTATCGAGATGAAGATGGACGTTCCGAATCAGGACCTGTGGTTTGACGAGTTGGAGTTTCTTCGGCGGGATTAGGGGACTCGGTTTCACCGGGTCATGAGACGGTCGACGTACCAGATCGAAAAGATGGACTGCACTGCTGAGGAGCAGTTGGTCCGAATGCGTCTCGATGGTGTCGAGGGGATTCTTCGGTTGGACTTTGACTTGCCGGCTCGGCGACTTCAGGTACACCACACCGGGGATGAAAGGGATCTGCGGGCGGCGTTGGTGGAACTCGGCCTGGGTGCGCGCGGGGTCGAGAGTGTTGAGGTGACGGCCGGTGCCGGGGACTCCGCCGCCAGTGCTGGTGACGCTGATGCGCCCGGTGTTGGGGGCCTCAATGACGCTGCCTCTGACACGAGTGAGCGGAAGCCCCTGATGGCCGCACTGGCTATCAACGCCACCTTCTTCGTCGCGGAGTTTGCCGCCGGTTTGCTGGCCGGTTCCATGGGCCTCGTCGCCGACTCGCTGGACATGCTCGCTGATGCGTTTGTCTACGCGCTGAGTCTCGCGGCTGTGGGCGGGACCGTCCTCCTGAAGAAGCGACTCGCGCGCGGCAGTGGCTACCTGCAACTCGGCCTGGCTGTTATCGGACTCGTCGAAGTGGCGCGCCGCTTCGTCTTTGTCGAGGACGCCCCGGACGTGGCCACGATGGTAATAGTCGCCGCCCTTGCCCTTGCGGGGAACGCGGTGACCCTTTGGCTCCTCAGCAAGGCGAAGCGTGGAGAGGCCCACGTTGAGGCGTCGTGGATCTTCACCTCGAACGACATCAAGGTGAATGCGCTCGTTATCGTTTCGGCACTTCTGGTGTGGGCCACCGCCTCGGCTATGCCGGATCTGATTGCGGGCGGCCTCATCTTCGTGATTGTCGCGAGGGGGGCGCGGCAGATTCTGGCGTTGGCGAGGTGAGACGGCCTCAATCGCCAATCGTGTCTTCCAAACCAGCCCGCCCATTCAGGCGCTCGAAGATCAGTGAGAGCCCTCGACTCACATTGTCGTAGCAACCCGCCCGCGTAAGCTCCCTCAGCATCTGCTCATTCAGCCCGCCCGGCGTGGCGTGGTCAACCGCCATCTCGTCAAAGCCCTCGCCACGGACTTGCAGCCCGGTATCGGCGATGGAGTGAAACATGGCCGCCACGTAGGAATCAGCCGCTTCTGCCGGTACGCCTCTGTCTCTCAGCCAATTCGCAACGCTACCCAGAAGCCCGAAATAGGGTGCCAACATGGAGGTGGTTGCCCACAGCGCATGGAATTGGTCGGCGTCCTCCGCCGCGATGATCGTCCCAATGCCCCCGAAGGTGCTTTCGACCTCCTTGTCTCGCGGAAAGATGAGAACCGGGCCAAGACACCTCGCCGACGCGGGCAGGGGAATCATCCGGACGATTTTCCTCACCGGCCCGAGGAGGCCTTCGAGAATTGGAGCCGTGTAGGCGGGAATGAAGCTCACCACGGTGAGGTCCTCTCTAAAGGTCAGTCCCCGCAGGACTTCCTCTGCGACCTGGGGCCTGACTGAAAGGCACACCGTCTCGCAGGCGTCGATAACTGCCTGATTGTCT